>JBDTZX010000415.1:0-2332 GCA_040004895.1 Rhodanobacter sp.
ACAGGCTCTCGTTCGGACAGGCGGACATCGATGGCGCGCAGGTCGTCACTCAAGCCTTTGCCGGTCGCTTTCAGCACGGCCTCCTTGCGTGTCCAACAGCGCTTGAACAGCGCGTATCGTTTGTCCGGGGGTGCGTGGTCGATGTCTTCGTATTCGGCTGGATGAGTGATGCTGGCCAGCAAATCGCGGTAATCCCGCACGCGCTCGAAGGACTCGACGTCAATACCGATCCGATCGCTCCTGCTTACGGCGCAAGTTACCCACTGATCCGAATGGGACAGATTGAAAGCTGGGCAGCCAGGCAGATAAGGCTTGCCATGTGCGCCAAGTGAGAAGGCGCACGGTGCCGAAATGCCCTCGGGGCGAGCCAGATGATGGGCCGCCGTCCGTCCCAGCACGAAGTTGTCGCGATCACGGGCCCGTCGAAAACGCCTGGCGCGCTGACGGTCCTCTTCGACCAGCAAATTCTCGTCGGCGAATGCACCGGCATCCCGCAGGATCAGCACGAACGCAAAGGCCTGCGCCAGCGCCTCGTTGCAGGCCCGCCGAACGTCCCGCCACAGTGCGGCATGCACAGCGTGGACGGTGACGACACCGAATGCGTCGCAAGCCGGCCGAGCGGCATCGAGTTCACTCATGGCGTGGATATCGTGAAACACCATCTTGGCGGCGACATCAGTTGACATGAAACACAGGATGCCATCGGACTTCAAACGCAGACGATTCACCTGATCGGGATGTCGTTTGCAGCGATTCAAGCACAACGATCGGTGGCTTTCCGCGCGCTGCCCTCGATGTCAACGATGAATGGTGCGCTCGGCGGGATTCGAACCCACGACCACTGCCTTCGGAGGGCAGTACTCTATCCAGCTGAGCTACGAGCGCATGGTGTGTGGCTTCGCGCGGCGATGCGGGCCGTTCGATGCAGGGTGCGCAGTATAACCGAGCCGGCGAATCGTGGCGGATGCCGGCAGGTTCGCCGCCTGCGACACGATCCGGCCCCTGCCCGCTGGCAAGGGCCCGGATGGTCGTTCAGCGCGCCTTGAGCAACGCGCTCAGGGTGTCCGGCTTGCCGGTGTCGCGGACCAGATGCGGATACTTCAGACCATCGTGGTAGTCGATGCGGATAGTCTGGTACTCGTCGAAGTTCTTCACCAGCAGTTCGATGCTCTGGCTCTTGTCCTTCGCCGCGGCGGTGACGGCGTCTTTCAGCCCGTCCGGATCATAGTCGCGGCTGTTGACCGCGACGATGGTCATGCCCGGCGACAGGCCGGCCTTGAATGCCGGACCGTCCCACAGCACGTCGCCAATGGCGCCACCCTTGCCCACGGAAACGCCGAGTGAATACGTGAGGTCGGCGAAGTGGCGGCGCGCCTCCAGTGCCTTCACCGCGTCGGATGGCTTGTCGGTATAAACCAGCTTCCAGCCATGGGATTCGATGCCGCCGATCAGCGGGCCGTGGCCATCGAGCCGTGTGCGCAGGTATTTGGACCAGTCAAACGGCGCGATGTCGTTGAGCGTCTTCACCACGTCATCGAAAGTGTAGGTGTCGACATCCCATTTGCCCGGATTGACGCCGAAGAACGCCTTGCCGAAATTGTCGATGGTCTTCTTGCCGCCGCTGAGTTCCCGCAGCTTGCCGTCGACGTCGAGCCAGATCATCTGGCCGGCCGAGTAGTAGTCCTCGCTGCCCTGGTAGTTTCGATACGGCAGCGGAGCCCGCTGGGCAATGACAGGATCGTTGGTGGTGTCCTGCACGTTCCGGAAACTGGCGAGGCCGGGCCGACCCTTGTCGTAGGTCGCGGCAACGAAAGCGAGCATGTCATGCGCCTGATCGGCATCCCACAGACCCGAGCGCGCCGCCATCACATGGCCCCAGAACTGCGTCTGCCCTTCGTACACCCACAGCAACGTATCGCTCATCGGCACGTTGAAGTTGGGCGTGGCCAAATCCGCACCGCGGCGGTACTTGCCGTCCCAGGAGTGATTGAACTCGTGCGAGAACAGGTCGCGACTCAGTGCATTCTTCTTCCATTCGGTGAAGAAGTCGGCACCGGTACCGTCCTCGCTGGAGCGGTGATGTTCAAGGCCGTTGCCACTCATCTTGTCGCTCAGTGACACCAGGAAATCGTAGTGGTCGTAATGATGCGCGCCGTACATCCGATACATCTGCTGCACCAGATTGCGGAACAGTTGCAGCTGGTCCGGCTTGATCTCCAGATACTTGGCATCGTCGGCGACGAAGTCCATGTGCACGCCATCGCTTGCGCCAGGGTTCAGGTCGACGCGCTTGAAGTACTTGCCGGCGTAGATCGGTGAATCGACCAGGTCG
>JBDTZX010000292.1:0-7712 GCA_040004895.1 Rhodanobacter sp.
CTCGAGTTCGGCATCTATCTGTCGCCGTGGGACCGGCATGAGCCGCGCTATGCCGATACGGCCGCGTACGACAAGTACTACCTGGCGCAGATGGACGAACTGGTGACAGGTTATGGACCGCTGGTCGAATGGTGGCTCGATGGCGCCGGCAGCGCGGGACATGTCTACGATTTCGCCAAGTACCTGGAGGAGCTGCGCACCTATCAGGCGAACGCCATGGTGTTCGCCGACGTGGGACTGCTCGAACATGCCGACCTGCGCTGGGTGGGCCAGGAGGACGGCCACATCCGCGGCGAAAACTGGAACGTGATCGACCGCAACGGCTACCTGCGCTGGCGGCCGGTGGAAGTCGACACCCCGCTGCACAAGCTGCACTGGTTCTGGCATCCGAATGACGAGGGCACGCTGAAGAGCGTCGCCGAACTGGTCGACATCTGGGAGTACAGCGTGGGGCGCGGCGGCCAGTTGATGCTGGGCATCGCGCCGGATCGGCATGGCCTGCTCCCCGATGCCGACGTGGCCCGACTCAAGGCCTTCGGCCAGGCCCTGCAAACGCGATACGGCGCCGATCGCAACCTTGCACTTCGTCACGCTGCGACCGATCCGAATACCACGCTGGCGCTGGATGGCAATCGCGACACGTTCTGGTCCGCGCCGGAGGGATCGCACAGCGCGATGCTCGAACTCGACCTGGGCCGGGCCACCCGTTTCGATCGCGTCTTGAGCATGGAATGGCTCGACGCCGGCCAGCAGGTCCACCAGTACGCGGTGGAAATATGGGACGGCCACGGGTGGAAACCGGTGGCGCGCGCGCAGGCAATCGGTCACATGAAGATCGACGTATTCCCCGCTGTTACTGCGCAGCGCGTACGTCTGCATATCCTGTCCAGCGTGGGCACGGCGCGGATCCGGGAGTTCCAGGTGTTCGACGTCGGCAAGCAGTGAATGGCCGGGCTACCGAAAGCCCCGTCAACCGCTTCCGCACGCGAGGAACACGACGCGATCCGTTCATGGATCGTCGTTATGATGGGCATCGATTCTTCGACGGAGTCTGTCCAATGACGATGCCCCAACGCACGGCCCTCGCGTTCGCCTGTTTCACGCTGGCAGGTACCTCGCTGGCGTTTGCCGCCGACCACGCCGAACTGACCCTCTACCGCAGCGACAGCGCGGCGCTCTATGCAAGCAATGGCGACGGCAACATCAACGATGGGTACGCAGTGGTGCGCGAGCAGCGCGCGCTGATGCTCGCGGCCGGCAGCCATGACGTGGTGATCGACGGCCTGCCCGCGTTTCTCGACTCCGAGGCACTGGCACTCGGCTTTCCCGGCAGCGATGCGAAGCTGCTTTCGCAGCGCCTGCTGCTGGCGCAGGGACAGAATGCGGCGTTGAGTGGATTGAGCGGCCACACGGTGGACGTGCTCGGCGATAACGGCCAGCCGCTGGCCAGCGGCATCTTGATGCGCGCTGGCGATGGCCTGCTGGTGCGCGACAACAACGGCAACACCACGCTGGTACGCAGCTTTGCCGCCGTGCGTACCAACGGCGGCGAGTTTCCGACCGGCTCCAGCCTCAGCGTGCGCGTGGATGCAGCACGCAGCGGCCAGGTCGATGCGGTACTCAGCTATCCGACGTCCGGCATGGGCTGGCGCGCCGCCTACGTGGCGACGCTGCAACCCGGCACGGCATGTCGCATGCAATTCGAGTCGCGGGCCAGCATCGCCAACCGCAGTGGCCGCGACTGGCGCGACACCCGGCTCACCCTGATTGCAGGCGAGCCGAACATGGCCAAGGCCTCCGCGCCACGCCCGATGATGGCGATGGCGATGAGCCGAGCGAAGTCCGGCGATTCGGAGCTGCCCCAGCAATCCGGTCTTGCCGACTATCGCAGCTATGCCTTGCCCAGCCCGATCGATCTGCCCGACGGCAGCGTGAGCCAGCTGCCGCTGTATGCGACGCGCGCGCTTGATTGCGAACGTACCGCGCTGCTGGAGAGTGGAAACAATTTCCAGCCGCAGCAGCCGATGCTCGATCGCGATTTCAACCAGGAGGGCGGCGGCGCGATTGTCAGCACGCTCAAGTTGCGCGCATTCGACAGCCTGCCCGCTGGCTACCTGCGCGTACTCAGTGCCGATCGCAACGGCGCTCCGCAGTTCATCGGCGAAGGGCGCATCAACGACACGCCGAAAGGCAGCGATGCCACCATCACACTCGGCAGCGCCTTCGACCTGCGCGCGGAACGCACGCGCAGTGCTTTCAGCGTGGACAAGGCCGCACGCAGCATCGACGAGGCCTACCGCATCCAGTTGAGCAACGCCAGCGATGCGGTCCGTACGGTAACCGTGCGCGAACATCCGAACCGCTGGCGTCAGTGGACACTGGTGTCATCCAGCACCAAGCCGAGCCAGCAGACACCGGACACGCTGGAGTTCCGCGTCGTGGTACCTGCCAACGGCAAGACCACGCTGGACTACGCGGTGCGCTACCAGTGGACCGCCGACGAAAATCCTCAGCCCTGAATCATTGCGCCGGAGTTCACCATGCTCACCTTGATCGACCACGATTCCATCCGCGAAATCCAGCTGGCCCGTCCGCCGGTCAACGCGCTGAATCTGGATCTGCTGCGTGCGCTGCGTGCCGCCGTCGACGACGGCGTACGCGACGGTGCACGTGGCATCGTGCTCTCCGGCGCGACAGGCATGTTTTCCGCCGGTGTCGATGTGCCGGCGCTGCTGGCACTGGATCGGGACGGCGTGCGGGAATACTGGCGCGAATTCTTCACCTTGTGCGGCACGCTTGCGCACGTACCGATTCCGATGGTGGCGGCGATTACCGGCCACAGCCCGGCCGGTGGCGCCGTGCTTGCCCTGTTTTGCGACTACCGGGTGATGGCCGAAGGCGCGTACCGGATCGGCCTCAACGAAGTGCAGGTCGGGCTGCTGGTGCCCGAGGCGATCCAGCTGGTCTTGCGTCGCGTCGTCGGCCGCCATTGCGCCGAACGGATGCTGGTCTCCGGCACGATGATCGAATCGGCGCAGGCCCTCGCCTGCGGTTTCGTCGACGAACTCACCGGCGTGGATCAGGTCACCACGCGCAGCCTGCACTGGATGCGCGAATTGCTGGCCCTGCCACCGCGCGCGATGCTGGCCACCCGCGCCATCGCGCGGGCTGACCTTTCACGCGCCTATGACGATCCGGACGCGCTGCCAATCGAGACGTTCGTCGAAACGTTCTTTCATCCGGAAACCCAGGCCGTGCTGCAGCAGATGGTCGCCCGGCTGAAAAAGAAGAGCTGATCCTGTCGACTCGGCCCTGCTTGCCACGCAAGGTGTGACACTCGATGGAAGTCGGCGTTCGCCTCAGTGCGTCCGCAGCGGCACCACGACGTGGCCGTCGGCACCCTTTCCGCTGGCCACGCCCTGCTCCGTGAGCATCTGCACCACGATGTCGCGTCGCGGCCGCGCGAGCCTGCCCTCGCTGGCCGCAATGCTCACGCGAACCGTATCGCCGTGTCGCCTGGCGAGATACGTGGTGAGACGATAACCGCCGTCGCGGTAGCCGTAGCCATCGCCGGCATCTTCGTAGAGCCGGCCGCGCGCCTCGCCATGCGCACCCAGGCTGACCAGCAGGGTCAGCGGATCCAGCGATTCCTCCCCGGTGTTCTGCACGATCCGGCCCAGCGGAACGATCGCACCGCCCCGCAGCTTCAGGCTGG
The DNA here is from genome assembly GCA_040004895.1 of Rhodanobacter sp. Classification (GTDB taxonomy): domain Bacteria; phylum Pseudomonadota; class Gammaproteobacteria; order Xanthomonadales; family Rhodanobacteraceae; genus Rhodanobacter. Next base: position 3,716 of record JBDTZX010000292.1, read on the forward strand.
CCTGATGGGCATCGCGGCTGTCGCCGTCGACCAATGAGGCATCACGCCAGATGCCAGCGGGCAACGCAGGGTGTTTCGCCCACGCCGGCACCACCAGCAGATCGGCGCCGAGCAGAAATGCCTGCTGCTCGCCACGCAGGCGCAGGTCGCGCGGATCGGCAAAGAACACCGGTTGCATCACCGGCATGCCATTGACCGAAGCATCGTGGAACAACGTGTACAGATAGGGCAGCAGACGGTAGCGGCGTTCGATCGCCAGGCGCGCCGTGTTCTCCACCGCCGGCCCGAACGCCCATGGTTCCTTCTGTTGCGCCGCCTTGATCGCGTGCCCGCGGGCGAACGGATAAAACGCGCCCACCGCGATCCAGTTCGCCCACAGTTCCGGCGTGGCCACACCACTGAAGCCGCCGATGTCGGAGCCGCTGAACGGCTGCCCGGACAGACCCAGATTGAGCGACATCGGGATCGACAGCTTCAGGTCGGCCCAGGTCGAGGTGTTGTCGCCGGTCCAGGTCGCCGCATAGCGCTGGCCGCCGATGAAGTTCGCGCGGGTCAGCACGAATGGACGTCTATCCGGATTCGCCGCCTGGATGCCTTCGCGGGTCGCGCGGGTCATCAGCATGCCGTAGACATTGTGATACTGCAGGTGCGGGCCTGGCGCGAGCTCGCCACCGCCGCGATGCCGGTTGTCCTCGGGCATGGTCATGCTCGGCACCTTGAACACGGACGGCTCGTTCATGTCGTTCCACACGCCATCGATGCCTTGCGCCATGTAGTTGCGGTAAAGCGCTGACCACCATTGCCGTGTCGCGGGACGGGTGAAGTCCGGATAGGCAACCGCGCCGGGCCAGACCTCGCCGTGAAAATCCCTGCCGTGCGAATCCTTCACCCACACGTCCTGCGCCGTACCGCTGTCGTACACCGCATAGCCGGGGTCGAACTTCACGCCTGGATCGATCATCCAGACGCTGTGGAAACCCCGCGCATGCAATTCGCGATTGAGCCGCTTCGGATCCGGAAAGCTCTTCGGGTCGAAGCTGAATACACGGAAGCCATCCATGTAGTCGATGTCCATCCAGATCACGTCGGCGGGAATCCTGCGCCGGCGAAATTCGTCGGCAACGTCGAGCACGCGCGTGTCCGGCGTGTACGACCAGCGCGACTGCTGGTAACCCAGCGCCCAGCGCGGTGGCAGCGGCATCCTGCCGGTCAGCTCGGCAAGTCCCTGGATGACCGCCTGCGGCGATGCACGGTCGATCACGATCACCGGCATCGGCGGGCCGCTGGATTCGAACACGATCCGGTTGCCCGTTTCCAGCGTGGCGCGCCAGCTGGAATCGAACAGCACACCGAAAGCGCTGCCATCGGCCCGAACCACCAGCACCCATGGATGCGACTGGTACAACTGCCGTCCACCTTCGAGCTTGTACTCGAAGTTGTCGGTGTTCCACAGCGAGATGGTGCGGCCGTTGCGGCGCAGTGGTCCGGTCACTTCGCCGGTGCCATACATATCGGCATTCGCAGGGATCGGCACGGTCACGCGCGTTTTCCCTCCGGCCTGATCGAAGCGCGGGCGGACCGTCCACGTCGATGGCACCGAACCCTGCTCGACCGGTGCCTCGAGCAGTGCCAGCGAGGCCGGATAGCGGGTCATTCCATCTGGAAGAAATGCCACGATGCCGGTACCGATGCGTTCCGCGCGAGGATCGGTGGTCATCGCCTGGACCGGGTGTGCAATCAGCGTGGCGGCGACCACCCACACGCACCGCATCACGACACTTCGAGACCGCAGTTTCATCACGCTGGAACTCGATCGACGACGGGAACGTCCGCCGATTATGCAAGAAAGATCCGCGAGATGGAGGCGCATGGAACTAGCTGTTTCCGGTCGCCACCGGACGCGACGGATCGCTCACCCAGCCGCTCCAGGATGGCGCGTAGAGCCGCGAGCCATGCAGGCCGGCGTGTTCCATCGCCAGCAGATTGTGGCATGCGGTCACACCGGATCCGCACATGTGGATGACCTGCGACGGCGCCGTCGAACCCAGCACGCTCGAGAATTCCTCGCGCAATGTCGCAGCGGACTTGAAGCGACCGTCGCTGGCCAGGTTGTCCGCGAAAGGCCGGTTCCATGCGCCGGGCACGTGACCGCCGACCCGATCCAGCGGCTCGACGTCACCGCGATAGCGTGGCGCCGCGCGCGCGTCCAGCAACTGGCCGCTGCCCTGCGCGAATGCATGATCGAGCAGCACCTTGCCGGCGTCGTAGTGCAGCGATACATCGCTGGTATTGCGCAAGATCGGCTCGCCCGTTTCGATCGACCGCTTCGCCGCCAGCCACGCCGCGTAGCCACCATCCAGCACCGCGACCTGATCGACACCGGCCAGCCGCAACAGCCACCACAGCCGCGCCGCGGCGAGCGCACCGCCGTTCGCGTCGTACGCCACTGTCTGCATGCCCGGTCGCCAACCCCAGCGCGACAGCAAGCCACTGAATGACGACTCCAGCGGCAATGGATGACGCCCGAGCCCCTGATCCTGCAGCGACAGATCGGAAAGATCGCGATCCAGGCTGGCGAACACGGCGCCGGGAATATGGCCGTCCAGATAGTCACGCCGGGCTTTTCCAGGATCAGCCAGATCGAAGCGGCAATCGACGATCAACACCTCGTCCGGCGCAAGCAGCACAAGAGTCGCCGCATCGATCAGCGTGGTGTGCAGGCTCATGCGCGACCCATCCTCTGCAGCAGATTGAACAGCATCGACGCGGTCGCACCCCAGATGCGATGGCCGCCGTGGACGAACTCCACCATGGCACGCTGACGACCGCGAAATTCCATCGTGTAACGGCGCAGGTTCGCCGGCTCCAGAAAGAAGGCCAGTGGCACCTCGAATACTTCAGCAACTTCATTGGGCGCAGGACGCAGTTGCGCCCCGGCGGCAATCCGCGCCACTACCGGCGTGATGCAATAGCCACTGATCGTCTCGAAGCAATCGAGAAAGCCCAGCGGCGTCACGAGCGTGCGATCAAGACCGATTTCCTCTTCGCTTTCGCGCAAGGCGGTGGTCACGGCGTTGCCGTCGTCCGGATCGCTGCGTCCGCCGGGAAACGCGACCTGCCCGGCGTGCGCCTGCAGATGATCGGTGCGCACGGTGAGCACCAGCCGCGGTTGCAGCGCTTCGCGCAAGCCGACCAGCACGGCAGCGGGCTGACGTTGCGTGGTGCCAAGCAGCTCGGTCATGTCCGCGTGATTCCAGCCCGGCGCAGTCGGCGGCGACGACAGCGATCGCAGCGAACTGATCAGTTTTTCCATCACGATGTCCTGCGTGCAGGCAGGATCACGCGCATCACATGCAGCCGTTCGGAGTCGCTCAGAGTGCTCCAGCGACCGATCTCCTCACCCGTGCGCTGACAACCCACGCAGTAACCATGGCCGTCCAGTCGACAGATGCCGATGCAGGGCGACAAAGGAAGGGTTGGCGCGGGCTCGGACGGGGTCGACATGCCCGCTCATGCTAACACCGGCAGCGATCAGGGTTGCCTCGGGTCGACCTTGATGTCGAGCAACTCGATCTCGAACACCAGTGCCTCGTTGGGGCCGATCCGCGGCAATGCGCCGGCCTCGCCATAGGCAAGTCGCGGCGGAATCACCACCTTCCATCGATCACCCACATGCATCCGCGGAATCACGTCCTGCCAACCGCGAATGACGCCATTCACCGGGAATTTCACTGGTGCGCCGTGTGCCCAGGTGCTGTCGAATTCGGTGCCGTCGATCAGCATCCCGCGATAGTTCACGGTAACCATGCTGGTCACCGTTGGCGTGATGGTGCCGGAGCCCTTCGCCAGCACGGCGTACTGGATACCCGAAGGCAGCTGCACGACGCCGGGTTTCTCGCGGTTGCGCAGCATGAACTCGGTGCTCTTTCGCGAGTTGGCTGCAGCAATGCTCTTGAATTCGCTCAGTGCCTGCGCATGCATCTGCTGATCGAGGCGC
>JBDTZX010000134.1:0-7670 GCA_040004895.1 Rhodanobacter sp.
GCTGCTGTACGAGGAACGCTCGGCGCAGCCGGGTTTCGTCGGCGAGAGCTTCGCCACCATCGCCGGCTACATGGCGAACGGCGCATTGCCGCATTACCGGGCGACAGCAGAGTCGCACAGCGCGCTGCATGCAAGAGGTCTGTTGCTGGTCGATTCGGGCGGCCAGTATCTTGGCGGCACCACCGACATCACCCGGGTGCTGGCACTGGGTCCGACCACCGACGAGCAACGGCTCGACGCGACGTTGGTGCTGAAAGGCATGATCGCGCTGTCGCGCGCGCGCTTCCCGAAAGGTGCCAGCGGCCCGCAACTGGACGCGCTGGCGCGTGCGCCGCTATGGGCATGTGGCATGGACTATGGTCATGGCACCGGTCACGGCGTGGGTTACTTCCTCAACGTGCACGAAGGTCCTCACGCCATTCGCCCGCCGGTCGCGGGTGGTGCACTGGTCGCACTGGAACCGGGCATGATCAGTTCGATCGAACCCGGTCTCTACAAACCCGGGCGGCACGGCATCCGCCATGAGAATCTGGTGGTGGTGATCGAGGCGGACACCAGCGAATTCGGTGAGTTCTATGCCTTCGAGACGCTCACCATGTGTCCATTCGACCGTCGTGCACTGGAGATCGGATTGCTCAATCCAGTCGAACGCGCGTGGCTCGACGACTATCACGCCGGTGTCCGTGCCGCGCTCGGTCCGCTGCTGGAAGACGCCGATCAGGCATGGCTGGAAACGCACTGCGCACCGCTGATTGACTGAGCTCTTCGCCGAAATGAAAAAGCCGGCGTGTCTGGGACATGCCGGCTTCCACGCGCTGGCGCAGCGAAATGAACGTCAGTGCGACTTGCCCTCGACCTTCACCTCGACGCGACGATTCGGTGCAAGGCAGGCGATCAGCGCCCTGCGGCCCTGCGCATCGCACTCCTTCACGGCATCCGCCTTGCCACGCCCTTCCGTATCCATCCGCTCACCCGCCACGCCGTCGTCCTGCAATACCTGTTTTACCGTGTCGGCGCGTTTCTGCGACAGTGTCTGGTTGTACTCGTCACTGCCCAGACGGTCGGTGTAGCCCACGATGTGGATATGCCGCACGTCGTCCGGCATCGAGCCGATCTTCTTCGTCAACGTTTCCAGTTGCTCCCTGCCATCAGGCTTGATACTGGCCGCGTCGGATTTGTCGAATGCGAACAGCGCATCGGATTGCAGGGTGAAGGTCTGCTCCTTCTCGGCGACCGCTTGCGCGGCCTTCTTCTCGCCCAGCAACGATGCACACGATTCCGGCGCCCAGTAGAAACTGCGCGCGAGTTTCTGTTCGTCGAACAGCACCTTGTACTGGCACTGCGTGACCATATCCGAACCTTCGTTGCGGAAGTTGAACAGGTAGTTCCATTCGCGCACGCCCCAAACGCCTTCGCTGAAATGCGGCGCACCGATCAACTGCATGATCTGCGGCTTGTTCATGCCGGCCTTGATCAGGCGCAGATCGGCAACGAGAGGGAACGTGCCGCCTTTGTGCATCGGGGTGACGCTCTCGGGCGAGGGCCATACCAGTTGCCCGGCCCCGCTGCCGTCGGCTGCGACCTTGTGGCTGACGTTGCCGCAAGCGCCGAGCGCGCCTGCGGCAAGCAGCAGCGCGGTGAAACCGATACTTTTTGCAAATGAACTATGCATGTGAATATCTCGCTGATGATTCGATAGACGTCGGCGATGCCGATTCCATGGATGGGCTCTTCCCGCACAGACAGAAAGAGCCATTCGTTGCGGGGCTTACCACACCACGCCGGCACCCACACCCACACCCGTATCGCCACGCGTGTTGGTGGTGGCATTGACCTTGAAGATGTAGCGCCCGCTCTCGCTGATCGTCGAAACGCCCACTGCAATGCCGGTTTCGCCATGGAAGTTGCCCAACGCCACGCCAGCCGAGCTCTGGTTCGGCTGATAGGCCTGCGGCAGACTCGCCATCGCCATCGCGGCCGCGACACCGCCGTTGGCGCGATTGCCGATGGTGTTGAGGTCCTGGTTGATCGAGTTGAATTTCTGGTCGGTGTAAGCCTTCGACCAGTTCTCCGCTGTGTTGATGCCCTGATTCAACTGCCCGACGTTGACGGCATCGTTGTTGGCGATACCCGGACCCACGTTGTGGATGATCGCCGGGTCGCCGCCCGGATCCATGGTCACGCTGGTGTTGTTGACGGAGCCATCGGCGTTTTTGTCGTATTGAACACTACCTGCCTGAGCCGCTGCCTGGGATTGCTGCAGCTGGCCCACGTTCACTGCATCGGTGGTGGCGGTGCCTGCGGCCACATGGGTGATCTGCCGCTCGTCTCCGGTGGAACCCACCGACACCGTGTTGTCCCGATCGGTCACCGAACCCGCGCCGATCGCCACGCTGTTGTCGTTGGTTGCCTGGGCGCCATCACCGATCGCCGTGCTGCTCTGACCGGATGCGGTGCTGCCGTTACCTGCAGCAATGCTGCTATCACCAGATGCCACCGAACTCGGACCGATCGCCACGGCATTGGCGCCGGTCGCCTGGCTGTCGGCCGCGGTCGAATTGGCATGGAAATACTTGCTGTTGCCACCAGTGCCACTCAAGCCGTTGACGATGTTGCCAAGATTGTCGACGGCCTGATTGGTTGAATACAGCTGCGAGCCGTTTACTGCATCGGTGCTGCCGGCGCCCACCTGTCCCGCTGCCACGTTCTGGATCTGACGCTCCGCACCCGGTGCGCCCACGCTCAGTACGCTGGTTGGACTGGTTCCGGCAAAGGCGTAATTGACACCATTGATCGTCACCCCGGCGGTATCCACCGCTGCCGAGGTGAGCGAACCGGAGCCGATTGCAATGTCACCGTCGTTGTTGGCCACGGCGTTGGGGCCGATCGCCACGCTGTCCAGGCCCAGCGCCTGGCTGTCGGCGCCGGTCGAATTCGCATGGAAATACTTGATGCCACCGCCTGCATTGATGTCGGAAATATCGGTGGTGTTCTGGGTCACCTGCTGGTTGGTCGCGAACAGTTGCGAACCGTTCACCGCATCCGTGCTGGTCGCGCTCAACTGCCCTGCTGCCACGTCCTGCACCTGCCGCTCGTGACCTGCCGAACCGACCGAGAAAGCTCCATCCGGTGTCACGCCCGCGAAGGTATAGCTGGTACCGCCGATCGTTGCCCCACCGACCGCCACCGTCGCATTCGTCGTCGATGCCGCGCCGACGGCCACGTCGTTGAGATTGCTGGCTACTGCACCGTTACCAAGCGCGACGCTGTTCTCGCCAACGGCATTCGCCACCGGGCCGATCGCCACGCTGTTGGTTCCCGTGGGCGTCGAATCGCCCAGCACGGAATTGGCGTGGAAATATTTTCCGGTGTTGCCGACTGCGGTGGTGATTTGATCCAGCGCGCCTTGCACCGAGTTGTACGTATTGCCGTCGTAGGCGAGACCGGTGGTCAAGGTTCCGGTGACCGGATCGTAGCTGCTGGTGCCGCCCAACCCGGTGGCGACGCTCATACCCAGCGTCGTGACGCGAGTGCCGATCGCCGTGGCCGCCGTGTTCGTGGCGAACAATTGCGAACCGTTGACCGCATCCGTCGAGGTGTCGCTGACCTGCCCTGCTGCCACGTTGGTGATCTGTCGTTCCGCACCCACCGAACCCACAGACACCACACTGGTTACGCCTGCGCCAGCTCCGGCGAAGTTGTAGGTGGTGCCGTCGATGACGGCGTTGGGCGTGACGTTGACCGCTGCCGTTGCCGAGTTCGAACCGAGCGCGACGTCGTTGGCATTGTTCGACACCGCGCCGCTGCCGATCGCCACGCTGTCCGAGCCGGTCGCGCTGCTATCTGCACCGGTGCTGTTGGCGTGGAAATAATTTATGCCGCCCCCGTTCTTGATATTGATGATGTCGCCGTAGATCGTCGTGAGGTTGGTGTCCACGCCACCCAGGGCGTCACCCACGTTGCTGTACGTAGTGCCTTGTACGACATAGGCTGGCGCAGTCAGCCCGCCTGCCACCGTATAGCTCGCACCGCCGCCGAGATCGGCGGCGGTGGCGACACCCAGCGCGATCGCCTGCGTGCCGACCGCGGTGATCGCCGTATCGGCGGCGAACAACTGCGAACCGTTCACCGCGTCAGTTGACGTGCCGCTCACTCGCCCGGCCGCCACGTTGGTGATCGTGCGCTCATTGCCGGCGCTGCCCACGCTGACCGTGCTGGTCGGCGCGGTACCGGCGTAGTTGTACGTGGTACCGTTGATTGTGGTGCTGGCAGTGCCGACCGCTGCGGCGGTTGCGCTGTCGGCGCCCAGGGCGATATCGTTGGCATTGCTGGCTGCAGCACCCAGACCCATGGCTACGCTGCCATTTCCGACCGCTGAGGCGTTCTTGCCCGAGGCGACCGCGTCGGTGCCGACGGCACCGTCGTTGTTCTCGTTGCCACCCCCGGTGGAGTTGACGCTGTAGTACTTGGTCTTGCTGGCCGCTACGGCGCCTGTCAACTGGCTGACGTTCACGCCGTCGGTCGCCGCCACGCCGGCAGCCACGTTGGTGACCACCTTGCTGCCCGCATCGACGCCAGCCGTGGTCACGCTCGGACCGCCCACGATGGTCAGGCCGGTACTGCCGAGATTGACATTCGGGCCTACCGCTACGCCCGTGTTGCTCATGACCGTGCCTCCGGTGGTCACGCTGCTGAAGCTCACGACTGGGGTCGTGGTCACCGTCACCGTGTTGCCGGCCTGCGTCAGCGCAATGTTGTCGCCGGCGGTGTAGGTCACGGTACCGCCCGGCGCCACGTTCGACACGCTGGTGCCTGTCGCCGTGCCGGTACCGGTGGCGCCGGTCGTGACGTTGAAGCCCTTGTTGGCCGTCGTCGCCACGTCGGTAATCGCCGAGCTGGTCGCAAACAGCTGCGAGCCATTGACCGCGTCGGTGCTGGTGCCGCTGATTCGCCCGGCCGCTACGTTGGTGATCTGACGTTCCGTACCCACCGAGCCTACCGACACCACGCTGGTCACACCTGCACCAGCCCCTGCGAAGTTGTAGGTGGTACCGTCGATGACGGTGTTGGGCGTGATGTTGACTGCCGCCGTTGCCGAGTTCGAACCGAGCGCGACGTCGTTGGCATGATTCGACACCGCACCGCTTCCGATCGCCACGCTGTCCAAGCCGGTCGCGCTGCTGTCCACACCGGTGGAGTTGGCGTGGAAATACTTGGTGCCAGTGGCGAAGATATTGTCGACCTGCGTGCCGAGGTCGGTAACATTCTGGTTGGTGGTGTTGAGCTGCGAACCGTTAACAGCATCGGTACTGGTTGCACTCACGTCTCCATCGGCCACGTTGGTCACGGTGACCGGCGTGGTTGCGCCGACGCCGCCCAAGGTGACGCTGGTCCTGGTCGGGTCGTCGTACTGCACCGCGTTGCTGGCGACGCTTGCCACGAACTGGAGCTGGCTGACGTTGACTGCATCGCCGGGCTGGCTGCCTGCAGCGACACCGGTGATCTGCCGGTTACCCACATTCACCTCGCCGGACGAGCTCTGCAGCGCCGACAGACCGAAGGCGGTGTAGTTGGTCAGGGCGCCGCGCGTATCCACGGATCCGGCGCCAAGTGCCACGTCATTGTTGAAGCCGACCGAGGCGTTGGAACCGATCGCCACCCCGTCAAGACCCGTCACGCGCGTATTGTTGCCAACCGCTGCACTGTTGCCTCCGACTGCGCTGGCGTTATTGCCCAGCGCGGTATCGTTGCCATTGGCACTTCCCGCATTGGCCTGGTTGCCCAAGGCGGTATTGCCACCGCCAGTGAATGTGAGGGTGCCGGTACCGACAGCCGTGTCATTGGCATCGGTTGCCACAGCGCCGGAGCCCGCGGCGAAACTGTTCGCGCCATTGGCCTGACTGCCCGGGCCGATGGCCACGGAATCCGTCCCGACCGCCTGGCTGTCAGTACCCGCCGAGTTGGCGTGGAAATACTTGATGCCCGTGCTGTTGATCGCCGCCAGCGCCGCACCGACGTTGTTTACCGAGCCGGTGCTGCCGTTGGCGTTGTACGTCGTGTAGTTGGGAGCCGATACGCTTCCGGTTGCACTGTTGTACGTGCTGCCACCGCCCAGCGCAGCCGCCGTGGCGGCTCCCTCCGTGTTCATGCCGGTGGCCACGGCATTCAGCTGCGAGCCGTTGATGGCGTCCGTGCTGGTAGCAGAAATGGTTCCAGCTGCCACGTTGCTGATCTGGCGCTCGTTGCCAGCCGATCCGACCGAGACCACGCCCGAAGCCACTTGGGCGATGCCGGCAGCGGTGACGCCGTAGAGCCCTGTGACCCCGGTTGATGGGGCAGCAGTGACACTTTTCGCACCAAGTGCCACGTCGTTTGCATTCTTGGCCGATGCGCTCGAGCCCAGCGCCACGCTGGATGCTGCGGCTGCCGCTGTAGTCGAAGCGCTGCCGATCGCCACGCTGTCGCTGCCGTTGCTGCTGCTGGTGTTGCCCAAGGCAACGCTGCGAGCGCCCACGGCCAGGGTGGATTTACCCACGGTGTAATTGCCCGCCGGCTGGCCACCGATAGCGATGGCGCCGATACCGGTGCTCTTCGCCCAGTCACCGATGGCGATACCACTACCACTGGTGCTCGTGACGTTGGCGCTGAATCCGATCGCGACGGGCGTGCCACCCGGGGCCGACGCGACGGCACCATTGCCGATGACTATCGCACTGGTCAGCGCTTTTGCTCCGGTGCCCAGGGCGATCGACCCTAGTCCTGTGCCCGATGCACTGGTGTTGTTGCCGATTGCCAGATCGCCCGTGGTGGCTGCCGTAGCGCCATTGCCGAAGCTGATCGTTCCAGCTGACGCTGCGGACGAATTCGGTCCGAAACTGATGGCACCGGTACCGGAGGCCACCGCCAGAGTGCCAATGGCAATGGCATTGGTTCCCGTTGCGCTGGCAGCCCCGGTCGTCGAATTCGCCCGAAAGTACTTGATGCCGAGGGTGTCGATATTGGTTAGCGCCGCTCCCACGTTCGTCACATTGCCGGTCGACAGCGAGAACGTCGGCGCCGTGATGACACCCGTTGCACTGATGGCACCACCGGTACCGCCCAGTGCGGTCAGAAGACCGTTGCCCGTGCTGTAGAGTTCTCCGCCATTGACCGCATCCGTACTGCCGCTGGTCACCGAGCCATTGGCTACCGCGGTGATCTTCTGATTGTTCAGCGCCAGCCCGTCAATGATCGAGCCGGTGCTGTTGACATAGAGAAAACCGCCAAGACTGAGGCTGTTGGAACCCGTCCCGCCCGAACCGGCCGGCCCGAAAAAAGTGCTGTGGTCCGTCTGCGTCGCAAGATTGGTATTGCATTTGGTGCTGACCACACTGCTCTGGAACACATTTGCGGTCTGATCCGTGATCACCGCGCATGTCCCATCCGTGCCGTCATCGACAAAAACCTGTGCCGATGCCGGAAAACTCATCCCGATACCGGCCACCAAGCCAGTCACCGCCAGCAGTGCAAGGCCCAGTGGACGCGCCCTGCACATCCCTCCGACTGATCCCGAGCTTCCGCTGCTGGCCAGCTCCGATGCGACCACAAGTTGGCCCAGCGTCTTGTTCCATACCTTGCTATAGATCTTGTTCATTGGAATTCCTGGCTCAGTCAGATTCTGTAAAAACGGG
>JBDTZX010000086.1:0-2301 GCA_040004895.1 Rhodanobacter sp.
GACCTGTCGCGAATCGGTTGCGGCGTGACGCGCATCGGCCGCATCGTGGAAGGCAGCGGCGTGCGGGTGCGCGCTGCTGACGGTGAGTGGCTGAGCAGCGAATCGCCGGGTTGGGAGCATTTCGCTTGAACGCAAAGACAAATCTGAATGGCGAACAACGCCGCGCCTTGCTGGCAACCCCTGCGGGCTGGCTAGCCTGTGGTTTCGGTTCGGGCCTCACTCCGGTGGCGCAGGGAACCTTCGGCTCGCTCGCCGCGCTGCTGCCATGGCTGCTGCTGCGCCAGCTTCCACTGGCTGCTTATCTGATCGTGCTCGTCGCCGGATTCATCATCGGCGTGTGGGCCTGCAATATCGCCGGCAACGCGCTTGGTGTCGACGATCATCGCAGCCTGGTATGGGACGAATTCATCGGCCAGTGGATTGCGTTGCTGCCTCTGCTGCTCCCCGCGTTGCTGCCGGCGCGTGGATTTGCGTGGTGGATGCTGGTCGCCGGTTTTGTACTGTTTCGCTTGTTCGACGTGTGGAAGCCGTGGCCGATCAGTTGGCTCGACAGGCACCTCAAGGGTGGTATGGGTGTGATGATCGATGACGTGCTCGCCGGCATCTTCGCGGCGCTCGCCTTGGCGGTGGGACTCTTGCTGTTTCGATGATTCGTCGAAGCGCTATCGCGATAAAGGAGCTTGGGCGAGGATGAGAAAGCGTCGGTTTCTGCGGAAGGCTTTCCTCCTGGTGATTGTCATGGCGGTTGCCTCGTTGGCTGGGGTATGGCTGGTCGGCGACGCACTGATCCATCCGGCACGCGTCGAGATCGGCCCGCCACCGCTGGATTTTCAGGCGCGTTCGGTACGTTTCGACAGCTCGTCGGGCTCGCGTATCCATGGCTGGTTTGCGTCGGGACAAGGCCGTGGTGCGGTGCTGCTGCTGCATGGCGTGCGCGCCAATCGCCTGAGCATGCTTGCTCGCGCCAGATTTTTGCATGCGGCCGGCTATTCGGTATTGCTGATCGATTTTCAGGCGTCAGGCGAGAGCAGCGGCGATGCGATCACCTTCGGCCATCTCGAGTCCAGGGATGCTGCAGCGGCACTGACCGAGCTGAGAAGACTCGTGCCTGGGGAACGGGTTGGCATCGTCGGCACCTCGATGGGAGGCGCAGCCACTTTGCTGGCCGATCCACCGCTCGATGCAGACGCGATCGTGCTGGAGCAGGTATATCCGACGCTTGCGCAGGCGCTGGATGACCGCCTGCAGTTGCATGCGGGTGCACTGGGGCGTTGGTTCGCGCCTTTTCTGATCGCCACGGTAAGGCCGCATCTCGGCTTCAGCATGGATCAGATGCGACCGATCGACAGGATCGGGCAGGTCACGATACCCAAGCTTCTGATTGTCGGCGATGCCGACCAGCACACGCCCATCAGAGAGTCGCTGGCGCTATATGCGGCCGCGGCGTCGCCGAAAGAACTATGGATCATCCACGGTGCAAGACATGTCGATCTCCATCGATACGCTGCCGGCGCCTATGAAGCCCGGTTGCTGGCTTTTTTCAACCATTGGCTGCGCGAGCCGCCGTCTACGACACCATAAGCTGATAGCTTGATTGGACGCCGCGCATGCACTGTTGGCATGCTGTCGATCTTTTCTGTCACAGGACCATCCCGATGATTTATCGACGCCTTGGTACCACCGGCCTGCAGCTCTCCGCGCTTTCGTTCGGTGCGTGGGTCACCTTCGGCAAACAGGTGGGTCGGAATCTGGCGCGCGACATGCTGGCGTTGGCGCACGACCGCGGAGTGAACTTCTTCGACAACGCCGAGGTATATAACCAGGGCGTGGCCGAACAGGTGATGGGCGACGTGCTGGCCGACCTGCGTTTTCCGCGCGACAGCTATTGCGTGTCCAGCAAGGTGTTCTTCGGTGCCGTCGAGAAACCGTTGCCGACGCAACGCGGACTGTCACGCAAGCACGTGATGGAAGCCTGTCATCAGGCGATGCAGCGGTTGCGCGTCGACTACCTGGATCTGTATTTCTGCCATCGGCCCGATCCCGATACACCGATCGAAGAAACCGTGGCGGCGATGGACACGCTGATCCGCCAGGGCAAGGTGTTGTACTGGGGCACCAGCGAGTGGCCGGCCGAGGCGATCCACGAAGCACATCGCATCGCGCGCGAAAACCATCTTTATGGGCCATCGATGGAACAGCCGGAATACAACCTGCTGCATCGTGATCGCGTGGAAGTGGAATACGCACCGCTGTACGACGCCTACGGCATGGGCACCACGATCTGGTCACCGCTGGCATCCG
>JBDTZX010000253.1:0-25114 GCA_040004895.1 Rhodanobacter sp.
TGGCCACGGCATCGAGGTTGTCGAACACGCGTCGCGTCTGCGTGGTGATGTCGCCATCGACCAGGGCAGCGGTCGCCGGATCCAGCGGGATCTGGCCGGAGAAATACACGGTATGGCCGGCGCGTACGGCCTGTGAATACGGACCAATCGCGGAGGGTGCGTGTTCTGTGGCGATAGGGCTGCGGGACATGGCGTTTCCTGGGACGGGAATGGGAATGGGGAGTGCTTGCACGGACAAGCATGTTGGGCAACACGGGAACTAATGGAACAGCATGTGCGTCGCTCTCGCCCTGCGTTCTCGGCTCTACAAGGGATACCTGTGCGCGCCGCTGACCACCCCGGTACGCCGAACGCGGCGAATCACGTCGGCCAGGTGCTTGCGGCTTTTCACTTCCATGGTGAACAGCAGCGTGGCGGCCGCGGAATCGCGCTCGACATATTCCACATTCTCGATATTCGAATCGGCCGCGGCAATCGCCGCGGCGACGGTGGCCAGCACGCCGGGGCGATTGATGACCTCGATCCGCAGTTCCGCACGGAAATCACCCTGCACATCGCGATCCCATTCGATCGCCACGCAGCGCTCGGGCGATTTGCGCAACTCGATCACATTCGGGCACTCCTCGCGATGGACCACGATGCCCTTGCCCGATGACAGGTAACCGATGATGTCGTCGCCCGGCAGCGGGTGACAGCAATTCGCAAAACTCAGCACACCGCGCTCGGCGCCGGTGATGCGGATCTTCTCGTGCGAATGCGATGCCTGCGTCACCACCTCACCGGCCCGCTTGCCGCGCGACCCCAGCAGCTGGCTGGCGACCACGTCGGGCATGCGGTTGCCCAGTGCGATGTCGGACAACAGTTCCTCCAGCCGCTTGAGCTTGGAAGTTTCCAGAAAGCGGTCCAGCACGCCGGCCGGAATGCCATCCAGGCTGCTGCCGCGCGCATCCAGCGCCCGATCGAGCATGCGATGACCGAAGTCGACAGCATCCTCGTGCTGCAGATGTTTCAGGTACTGCCGGATCGCCGTGCGCGCCTTGCCGGTCACCACCACTTCCAGCCACGCCGGGTTCGGCACCGCCGAAGGCGCGGTGATGATCTCCACCAGCTGTCCGGACTCCAGGCGCGTACGCAGCGGCAGCAGCTTCTTGTCGACCCGCGCCGCCACGGCATGATCGCCGACATCGGTATGCACGGCGTAGGCGAAATCCAGGGCGGTGGCATTGCGCGGCAGCGAAAGGATGTCGCCGCGGGGGGTAAACAGATAGACCTCGTCCGGGAACAGGTCGATCTTGACGTTCTCGATGAACTCGGACGACGAAGCGGTACGCGCCGAGCTGTCGGCCAGCGACGAAAGCCATTCGCGCGCACGCGCCTGCGCACTGTTGGCCGGACCGCTGTCGGTCTTGTACGCCCAGTGTGCGGCAACGCCACGCTCCGCCACCGAATCCATTTCGGCCGTGCGGATCTGCACCTCGATCGGTGCACCGAACGGCCCCAGCAGCACGGTGTGCAGCGACTGGTAACCATTGGCCTTTGGAATCGCGATGAAATCCTTGAAGCGTCGATCGACCGGCTTGTACAGGGCGTGGACCGCGCCGAGCGCCACGTAGCAGCTCATCGCATTGTCGACCACGACGCGGAACCCGTAGACGTCCATCAGCTGCGCGAAACTCTTGTGTTCGTCGTGCATCTTGGAATAGATGCTCCACGCCGACTTGATCCGGCCCACGACGTGATTCTGCAGATGGTCGGCGGTCAATCGTGCGGACAGCGCGGTCTCGATCCGACCCATCGCCTCGCGACGGTTGCCGATGGCGGCGCGGATGCGTTCGCTGATCACGCGATAGCGATCGGGATACAGCGCATGAAAACCCAGGTCCTGCAACTCGGTCTTGAACTTGTTCATGCCCAGGCGTTGCGCGATCGGTGCGTAGATCTCCAGCGTTTCGCGTGCAATACGCCGGCGTGAAACCGGATCCTTTGCACCCAGGGTGCGCATGTTGTGCAGGCGGTCGGCCAGCTTGATCAGGATCACGCGGAGATCGCGCGCCATCGCCAGCAGCATCTTGCGGAAGCTTTCCGCGTCGGCTTCCTGCCGGCTGCCGAATCGCATCTTGTCCAGCTTGGTGACGCCATCGACGAGATCAGCCACCACTTCGCCAAACTCGGCGGAAAGCGATTCGCGACTGAGCTCGGTGTCTTCAAGAGTGTCGTGCAGAATCGCCGAGATGATGGTTTCGGCATCCAGCCCCAGCTCCGCCAGGATGCCGGCAACGGCAACCGGATGGGTAATGTACGGCTCGCCGCTCTTGCGCTCCTGACCCGAATGGGCTTCGGCGCCGATCTGAAACGCGCGCAGCACGCGCTCGATCTGCGCATCGGGCAGATAGGAAATGCGCTCTTTCAGCGCCAGCACATAAGCTGGCAGGGTGGACAGGTCGACGGGAGCGGATTTCGTGGCCGCGGTCATTGATGACGGCGCCAGCTCAGGCGCCTGCCTCACGCGGTCGGAGCCAGTCAGCGGCTGGCGCCACGCACTGCTGCACCCCGGTCGTGTCGGGGTCGCGAACAAGCGTGCTGCTGCAGCCACCATCCATCAGTCGTCGCCGCCCTTCGAAAGGTCGTCATCGACTTCGGCCGCTGCCCATTCGAGGGCTTCGCGCTCGGCGCGCTCGCGCTCTGCCTTGTCGATCTGGTCGATGGTGGCCTGGTCGATGCGGCGGTCGGCGATCTCGCGCAGGGCCAGCACGGTCGGCTTGTCGTGTTCGGGATTGACGGCCGGCTCGGCGCCCTTCTCCAGCTGGCGCGCACGTTTGGTCGCCATCAACACCAGCTCGAAACGGTTATCGACCACCTCGAGGCAGTCCTCCACGGTAATGCGTGCCATGCGAAATCCTCAAGGAATAAGTAACTTATGGTCTGTCAGTGTAGCCAGCGCATGCTTTTCTGGCAATGCGGCAACGCGTATAGTTGGCGGCTTGCCGGGCATCACGGAAAGCACACTGAAAGCCGTGCAAGATATAAAACCAGACAGTACAATTATGTCATTCCCCCCTCGCGAATACCTGCCTCGCATGTTCTCCTCGCTCCGTTCTTCCCCCATGAGCCGCTGGCTGGCGTTGCTTGCTGTCGTGTTGCTGGCTGGCTGTGCGATTGCCAAGCCGCGCACCGACGATCCACTCGAGCACTACAACCGCAAGGTCTACAAGTTCAACGACACCCTGGACAAGGTGGCGATCCGTCCGGTTGCCGTCGCCTATCGCAAGGTTACGAACGCTCCCGTGCGGCGGTCCTTCAGCGACTTCTTCACCAACATCCGTATGCCCATCACGGTCGCCAATGATCTGCTGCAGGCACGCCCGAAGCGGGCGTTGCAGAACAGCGGCCGATTCCTGCTGAATCTCACCCTGGGTCTGGGCGGTTTCTTCGATCCGGCCAGCCAGCTCGGACTGCCGCTCGAAGAAAGCGACTTCGGTATCACGCTCGCGCGCTGGGGCGTGCCGGATGGTGATTATCTGGTCATACCGTTCGTTGGCCCGTCCACCGCGCGTGATGTGTGGCGACTGCCGGTGGACAGCTATTTTTTCGATCCGCTGAGCCTGTATGCCAACAATCATCACGACCATGGCATGCAGTATCTGCCGCAGGCGATGTATCTGGTGACGTTGCGTTCGCGTGGCATCGATGCGGAAAGCTTCCTGCAGTCTGCCTACGATCCATATGTGTTCATCCGCGATGCCTACCGGCAACAGCGGCTGTACCAGATCTACGACGGCAATCCGCCCAGCAGCATCATCCAGCAGATGCAGGGTCTGGATGACAAGAATTTCGATCCGGAAGAATTGCTGGACCAGCAGCACCAGTGGGAAAACAAGCACCCGAACCAGGCTCCCGCCAAGCAGTAGCGGACCGTCATGCTGATCAAGCAAAAAGGGCCAATCGGCCCTTTTTGCTTGATGACTTCAGAACCGTCAGTCGATCAGCCGCCCCACTTCGCAGACCTGGGCCAGTGCCTGCAGCCCGGCCGGCATGTGCAACACCTGCAACGCGTGTCCGTTCGCCGCAGCTTGCGCCATGATCGCGACGACACAGGACAGTCCGGCGCTGTCGCTGTGCCGGACGCCGGCAAGATCCAGCTGGCTCACGTGGCCCTTGACCACCGCTGCCCCGATCGCCCGCAGCGCCGCGGCGGCCGTGTCGAAACTCAGCCTGCCGCTCACCCCAAGCAGACCGGGTGAGCTGGCATCGAGAATGAAATCGTGTGACTCGGTCGCTGTCACTTGCCGGCCTTGTTGTCCTTGTCCATCGTCTCCAGTGCCTGTTCGCCACGGGTTTCGAGGTTGGTGATCAGCTTGTCGATGCCGACCTTGCGGATCTCCGCATCCACCTGGTTGCGATAGTTGGTGACGTAGGAAATGCCTTCGATGATCACGTCGTAGGCTTTCCAGTCGCCACTGCGGCTTTTGCGGAAAGCGTAGTCGATCGACACCAGCTTGCCGTCGTCCAGCACGACATGGGTGCGCACCACGGTGCGCTTGTCGTTGAGATCGCCATTGAACGGCAGCACCTTGACCCGGCCGCGGGTGTAGTTGAGCAGGCCTTCGGCATAGCGATGGGTGATCGAGTTGTAGAACGCCTTGGCAAAACGCTCGCGCTGCTCCGGCGTGGCTTCACGGGCATGCTGGCCCAGTACCAGGATCGAGGCGTAATCGAGATCGAAGTGCGGAAGGAACACTTCGTCGATGACGCTGATCAGTTTCTCCTGATTCTGCTTCAGCTCGTCACGGTGTCCCTCGATCGCCGTGGCGAGCTGGTCGGCAATGGTCTGCACGACCTGCGCCGGCGTCTGCTGCGCCGCATCGGCGGCGGGCGCATCGTTCTGGGCAAATACCGGGGCGGCGATGATGGTGCCGAATGCGATGGCGGTGGCAAGGACCAGTCTGCGCAACATGAATAACTCCTTCAGCGGAACCGGCTCACTGCTTGCCGGCGGGGGTAGCGGATGATTTGCCGTTGTCGGCGTCTTTCTTGTCGCTCGGAGAACCGTTCACCAGGAACTTGCCGATCAGGTCCTCCAGCTGCATCGCGGACTGGGTCAGCACCATCTCGTCACCGTTCTTGAGCGCGTCGGGCGAACCGCCCGGCTGGATCGCAACATACTGAGTCCCGATCAAACCGCTGGTGAACACGGCAGCCGAGGAATCGTCCGGAATCGCGTTGTAGCGCTTGTCGATCGCAAGGATCACCTCGGCATCCAGCTTCACCGGGTCGGCACGCACCGACTGCACGCTGCCGATCGCCACGCCGGCCATCTTCACCGGCGCGCCGACTGAGAGTGAACCCACATTGGTGAAACGTGCCTTCACGGCATAGCTGCCACCCAGATTGTCGGCCACCCCACCGGCACCGAAGAACTTGCCCAGCATCTCTTCCAGCTGTTGCGCCGGTTTGGTCAAGGCCAGCGTGCCGCCGTCGGTCATCAACGTCTTCGCGCTGCCGTACTGGATGCCCACGTACTGGTCGCCGAGCAGGCCACTGGTGAAGATCGTCGCCACCGAGTCCGTCGGGATCCGGCTGTAACGCTGATCGATCGAGAATTTCACGTCCGCGGCTTCGTCCGCCGGATCCAGTGTGATCGACTGCACCTGTCCCACCCGGACCCCGGCGACCTTCACCGGTGCGCGCTCCTTCAACTGCCCGACGTTGGCGAAATGCGCGTGGACGCTGTAGCTGGCGCCCTGATGCACGTTGGCCACCGAGGTGGTCTGGGTGGCGAGATACGCCAGCGCGGCGAAGCCGAGCACGATGAACAGGCCGGTGCCGACGGCATAGGAACTTCTCGGTTGGCTCACGGCAGAATCCTCGGCGAAAAACGATGGGTCATGACAGTCACATCAGGAAGGCAGTAAGCACGAAGTCCAGCGCCAGAATGGCGATCGACGATGCGACGACGGTGCGCGTGGTGGCGTAAGCAACACCCTCGCTGGTCGGCGGCGTGGTGAAACCCTGGTACACCGCGATCAGCGAAACCACCGCGCCGAAAGCGAGACTCTTGAACAGCACGCCATTGATGATGTCGGTGTGGATATCCACCACGGCGGTCATGTTCGACCAGAATGTGCCGTTGTCGATGCCCAGCCAGGTCACGCCGACCAGATGGCCACCAAACACCGCCATCGCGCAGAACATGATGCACAGCAGCGGCATCGCAATCAGGCCGGCGAGGAAACGCGGCGTGGCTACATAGGCGATCGGGTCGACTGCCATCATCTCCATCGCGTCGATCTGGTCGGTGGCGCGCATCAGGCCGATCTCGGCGGTGATCGAGGTGCCGGCGCGACCGGCGAACAGCAGCGCAGTGACCACCGGCCCGAGTTCGCGATACACCGCCACCGCCACCACCATGCCGCTGGCCGAGGTTCCGCCGAAGGTCGAAAGCACGCTGTAAAGTTGCAGCATCAGCACCATGCCGACGAACAGGCCACAGACCATGATGATGGTCAGACTCATCGCGCCGACGAACCAGAGCTGGCGCACCGTTTCGCGGATGTAGCGGAAGCTGCGCGGGATCGCCGCCAGCAAAGTCAGCAGGAACAGGCCGCAGTTGCCGATCTGCGCCAGCGACTGCGTCACGATGTTGTTGCCTTGCGGCGCGCGCGCGTTCATTTCGCTGCTCCGGCAAAACCCAGTGCCTGCGCATAATCGCCGGCGGGATACTGGAACGGCACCGGGCCGTCCGCTTCGCCACCGAAGAACTGCCGCGTCCACGGCGAGCCATCGCTGGCAATCGTTTTCGGATCGCCCTGCGCCACCACCTTTCCGTTGGCGATCAGGAACACGTGATCGGCAATCTGCTTGATCGCCTCCAGCTCGTGCGCCACCAGCACGCTGGTGATGCCCAGCGTCTGGTTGAGCGTCCGGATCAGTTTCAGCACCTGGTTCAGCGCCACCGGATCGAGCCCCACGAAAGGTTCGTCGTACAGGATCAGCATCGGATCGAACACGATCGCGCGCGCCAGCGCCACTCGGCGCGCCATGCCGCCGGAAAGCTCGTTCGGCATCAGCCCGGCCGCTCCGCGCAGGCCAACCGCTTGCAACTTCAGCAGCACCAGGTTACGGATCAGCACCTCCGGCAGCTTGGTGTGCTGACGCAGCGGAAACGCCACGTTCTCGAACACATCGAAGTCGGTCAGCAGCGCGGAATTCTGGAACAGGTAGCCGATGCCCTCGCGCATCTTGTACAGCCGCTCGCGCGAAAGCTGCGCCACGTTCTGGCCGTTGACCAGCACCTCACCGGCATCGGCGCGCATCTGCCCGGTGATGTGCTTGAGCAGCGTGGTCTTGCCGGTACCGCTGGGGCCCATGATCGCGGTGATCTTCCCACGCGGAATGTCCATATCCAGCGCATCGAAGATGGTCTTGCCGCTGAGCACCGTAGTCAGGCCGCGAATGCGCACCAGCGTGCTGTCATCGGGCGCGGCGTGAACGGGATCGGTCATGGGGCGAAGGTATCGGTGGGAAGCGCTCAAGGTAGCCCAAGCAGCAGCGGAAGACCATGCGACAAGCGTCACGCGACAAGGTTCAGGCGTCGTCGGCCAGAAGTTCAGCGATCAGGCTTTCGTGCCGACGCCACTGCAGCGCGCTGCGCTGGCGCACGGCGCGCACGATCGCCTGCAGGTCGGCCAGCGCCTGGTCGAACACGTCGTTGATCAGGATGTAGTCGAACTCGTGCGCATGGGCGATTTCCCCACGTGAATTGCGCAAGCGGCGCTCGATCACTTCGACACTGTCCGAGCCGCGGCCACGCAGACGCCGTTCCAGCTCGGTGCGCGACGGCGGCAGGATGAACACGCTGACGCAGTCGGGCTTGGTCCGGCGGATCTGCTCGGCGCCCTGCCAGTCGATCTCCAGCAGCACGTCGCGCCCCTGCGAAAGCAGCGCCCGCACCGTAGTGCGCGATGTGCCGTAGAGGTTGCCATGCACTTCGGCGTGCTCGAGAAAAATGCCTTCGGCGATCTCGCGCTCGAACTCGGCACGTTCGACGAAATAATAATGACGCCCGTACAACTCACCCGTCCGCGGCGGCCGCGTGGTATGCGATACCGATAGCGAAATGGCCGGCTCGCGCTCGAGCAACGCGTTGACGAGAGTCGACTTGCCCGCACCCGAAGGCGCGGCCACCACGAACAGGGTGCCCTCGATCGGCTTGCCGGTGGAGTCGTGCGCGCTCATTCGATGTTCTGCACCTGCTCGCGCATCTGCTCGATCAGCACTTTCAGTTCCACTGCCGCATTGGTGCTGCGCGCGTCGACGGACTTGGAACCCAGCGTGTTCGCCTCGCGGTTGAATTCCTGCATCAGGAAATCCAGCCGGCGCCCGACCGGCTCTTTCAAACCAAGCACGCGGCGTGTTTCGCCGATATGCGTGCTGAGCCGATCGAGTTCCTCGTCGACATCGGTGCGGGTAATCTGCAGCACCAGTTCCTGTTCGAGCCGACCCGGCTCTACCGGCTGCTTGAGATCGGCCAGACGCGTTTCCAGCCTGGCACGCAGCGCGGTGCGAATTTCCGGCATCCAGCCACGCACGTCGGCGACCACGCGTTCGATCCCGTCAAGCTTGTCGTGCAGGATATCGCCGAGTTTTTCGCCCTCGCGCTCGCGGGTGGCGGTGAGTGCATCCAGTGCGCGGTCGAGTACGTCGAACAACGCGACCTGCTGCAGGTCCGCATCCACTTCGGCCTGGCGCAATACGCCGGGGAAACGCAGCAGTTCGGTGAACTCAACCTGCAGGCCGGAAAAACGCGAGGCCAGATCCAGATTCAGCTCGGACAGTTGAAGCAACAGCGCGTTGTTGACTTGCAGCGATTCGCGTTGCGAATCGCCACCGGTGCGACGCACGGTGATATCGAGCTTGCCGCGCGAGAGCTTCGCCGCGATGCGTTCACGCAGCTGCGACTCAAAGCTGCGCAGGTCATCCGGCAGACGCGGGCTCAGTTCCAGGTAACGATGGTTCACCGTGCGCAGTTCGCAGCTGAGCGTGCCTGCGGGCCCGGTGGTTTCGGCACTGGCGTACGCCGTCATGCTGCGGATCATCGTTGGTTCGCCCGGGCGTGTTGAAAGAACGCAATGGTAAACTCTCCGGTCACGCCTTGCCCAATCCCGGTCGGGCGACGCCAGGAAACCCCTCATGAACTCCGTCACCCGCCCCAGTGGCCGTGCCAGCGATCAGCTGCGCGCCGTCAGCATCGAGCGCCACTACACCCGTCACGCCGAAGGCTCGGTGCTGGTGAGTTTTGGCGACACCCGCGTGCTGTGCACCGCCAGCATCGAGGATCGCGCACCAGCCTGGCTGCGCGGCAAGGGCGAGGGCTGGGTCACCGCCGAATACGGCATGCTGCCTCGCGCCACCCACACGCGCATGCAGCGCGAAGCCGCGCGCGGTGGCCAGGGTGGCCGCACCATGGAAATCCAGCGATTGATCGGCCGCTCGCTGCGCGCCTGCGTGAATCGCCAGGCACTCGGCGAACGCGTGATCACGCTGGACTGCGACGTGCTGCAGGCCGACGGCGGCACCCGCACCGCCGCGATCACCGGCGCCTACGTCGCACTGGTCGACGCGGTGAACGGACTGATGGTGCGCGAGAACCTCAAGCGCAATCCGATCGTCGGCGCGGTTGCCGCGATCTCGGTCGGCATCTACCAGGGCATGCCGGTGCTCGATCTGGATTACGCCGAAGACTCCAGCTGCGATACCGACATGAATGTGGTGATGAACGACGGTGGTGGCTTCATCGAAGTACAGGGCACCGCTGAAGGCCATGCGTTCCGCCGCGACGAGATGGATGCACTGCTGGCGCTGGCCGAGAAGGGCATCGGCGAGCTGGTGCTCGCCCAGCGTGCAGCGCTGGCGCAAGGCTGATCGGATGGGCCTTGCTTCGATGGGTAAAGTCGTCCTGGCCAGCAGCAACCCCGGCAAGCTCGTCGAATTCGGCGAACTGTTCGCTGACAGCGGACTGGAAGTGGTGGCACAGGCCAGCCTCGGCGTCGAGGACGTCGAGGAAACCGGCCTCAGCTTTGTCGAGAACGCCCTGCTGAAAGCACGCAACGCCGCGCGAGCCACCGGCCTGCCCGCACTGGCTGACGACTCGGGCCTGTGCGTGGACCATCTGCACGGGGCACCGGGGTTGTATTCGGCGCGCTACAGCGGCGGTCATGGCGATGCCTCGGCAAACAACGCCAAACTGTTGCGCGCACTCGATGGCGTGCCGACGGAGCAACGCGGCGCGTTCTTCATCTGCGTGCTGGTGTTGCTGCAACACGCCGACGATCCCGCGCCGCTGATCGCCGAAGGGCGCTGGTACGGGCGCATCCTGGAAGAAGGCCGCGGCAATGGCGGCTTCGGCTACAACCCGGTATTCCTGCCCGACGGCTGCGGGCAGAGCGTCGCCGAAATGAACTCGGCGCTGAAGAACCGGCTCAGCCACCGCGGCCAGGCGCTGGCAAAACTGCACGCACGGCTGGTCGAGTTGAACACATCGACATGAGCCTGGTCGCACCACCGTTGTCGCTGTACATCCACATGCCGTGGTGCGTGAAGAAATGCCCGTACTGCGACTTCAACTCGCACGGCCTGCGCAGCGAACCGCCGCCCTACGCCGACTACATCGGCCATCTTCTCGCCGACCTCGATGCCGACCGCGAGGATTTCGCCGAGGCCCTGGCCGGGCGGCCCGTCGTCAGCATTTTCTTCGGCGGTGGCACACCGAGCCTGTTCGCGCCGGAACTGATCAGCCGCCTGCTCGATGGTGTGCGCGATCGTCTGCCGCTGGATGCTGACGCCGAGATCACGCTCGAAACCAATCCGGGCACGGTTGAACACGGTAATTTCGACGGGTATCTTGCCGCCGGCATCAACCGCATCTCGTTCGGTGTGCAGAGTTTCGACGACGACAAGCTGAAGCGGCTGGGCCGCATCCATTCGGCGAATGAGGCCGAAGCCGCGGTGAAATCGGCACAGGATGCCGGTTATCGCAACATCAACCTCGACCTGATGTATGCGTTGCCGCAGCAGACGCTGGAGGGCGCACTGGCCGACGTCGATCGCGCGGTTGCGTTGGAGCCTGCGCACATCTCGCACTACCAGCTGACGCTGGAACCGAACACCGCGTTCGCTGCAAATCCGCCGCCGCTGCCCGACGACGATCACGCGTGGGCGATGCAGGAAGCCTGCGAGCTGCAGCTCGCCGCGGCGGGCTATGGTCAATATGAAATTTCCGCCTATGCCCAGCCTGGGCGGCACTGCAAGCACAATCTCAATTACTGGCAATTCGGCGACTACCTGGGCATCGGCGCCGGCGCGCACGGCAAGTTGAGCGATTCGCGTAGCGACCTGATCCGGCGACGCTGGAAAACCCGCCATCCGCGCGCGTACATGGACGCGGCCGACGGCGCGGCGCGGATCGGTGGCGACAGCGCGGTCGCCGCGACGGAGCTGCCGTTCGAGTACATGCTCAACGCCTTGCGGCTCATCGACGGCACGCCCATGTCGGCCTTTGCCGAACGCACCGGACTGTCGCTTGCCAACATCGACGTCGCGCTGGCGACGGCACGCCAGCGCGGCTGGCTGCACCCGGACCCGGTGCGGCTGCAGGCCACCGCGCTGGGTCAGCGATTCCTCAACGACGTGATTGCCGGCTTCATCGACTGAGTTGGCTCTTCGGCCGATGGCGCCCCTGCGGCAACCGGCATAAACTGACTCATCCGGGGAAAACAGGCTGGTCATGGAAGCAGGAAAGGACAAGCGCCGTGCGCCCACGTCCCATCAGCCCGCTCGTCTGAGCAGCGGGCGCTGGCCTGTCCGCGCGCAACGGTTGCTCGAAACCAGCTACGCCTTGTGCGTGGAAGGGCTGCATGAACCGGTGCGGCACTGTCTTGGCGAGTTCGAACAGGAATTGTTCGCTCTGGCCGAGCGGGCACGCCGCCCGGCCGAACAGCAGGACTGCTTCGGCAGCCGGCAGCGCATGCTGCAGGATCGGGTGGGCTTCGAACAGCGGTTCATGGAGCGGCTGGGCGCGGCGATCGACGATCTCGATGCCGACGCCGGCAAACCGGCGGTCGATGCCGATGCGGGCAGCTGGGATTCGCTGGAGCTGCTCGATCCGGTCGAACAGGAACTGGCCATGACGGTCGAGCAGCTCGGTGCGCGCGGAGATGTCCGTCACAGCAGCGTGCTGTATGAACTGGGTTACCGCCTGGCCGCACTGATCGGCTCACCACCGCTGGAAGCCGAAGCGCTGCCGCTGGGGCCGCATGCGCTGGCCAAGGCCTTTCACGAGGCGATCAGCGAATTGCAGTTGCCACTGGCCCACCATGTGCTGTTGCTGCAGCATTTCGAGTCGGTCATCAACGCGTTGAGTCCCCTGTACGAATCGATCAATACGCAATTGCAGGCCGACGGCATCCTGCCGCGCCTGCGCAGCATTGCGATTCCGCGCAACATCGTGAAACGCACGCGCACCGGCGCGACCGAGGAAGCCGCGGCGGCCGGCCAGGAATCCGGACGGCAGCCCGCGGCGCCCGGCGCAGCGCCGGGCGGATCCATCGAAGTGCTCGAATCGTTGCGCAACCTGCTGGCGCAGCAACGTGGTGCCCGCGATGGTCAGCCGGCCGGTCGATCCGCCAGTGCGGATGAGCTGCAGACGGCGCTTGGCGCGTTGCAGGAGCATCTGGTCCAGGTCACCGATCATGCCAGCCGCGAACTGCGCAGCGCGCAGCGCCTGCGCGAAGAGCTGCTGACCCAGCTCAATATCAACAATCCCAGTGGCGCACCGCGCACCCAGCTGACCGGTGAACAGGGCGATACGGTGGAACTGGTGGCGATGCTGTTTGAGCAGCTTGGCCAGCAGTTGCATCAGGGCGGCAACGCGCGCGCACTGCTCGGTGATCTGCAGCTGCCGGTATTGCGCATGGCCGTGACCGACCGCGAATTTTTCGAGCAGCGCGAACATCCCGCACGGCGCTTGCTGGATACCGTCACCAGCGCAGCCAACGACTGGCTCGATGGCAGCGATGACGAAAGCAATCGTCCGCTGGCGGCCAAGCTCGAGCAACTGGTCCAGCGTGCCAAGCACGAGCCGCCAAGCGCGGGGCTGTATACCACGCTGCTGGCCGATATCGAACATCACCTCTCGCTGCTGACACGCAAAGCACAGGCAGCCGAACGTCGGCATGTCGAGGCCGCGCAAGGTCGCGAACGGCTGGATCAGGCGCGTCATCGCGCCGGCGAACTGATGGCCGAGCGCTTCGCTCTTTCACCGCCCCGTGGTCTGTTGCGGGCACTGCTGGATCGCGCCTGGTCCGACGTGCTGGCGTTGACCCTGCTGCGGCACGGCGAAGACAGTGATGCATTCGAGGCGCAGCTGGCGATCACCGACCAGCTGCTGGGGCGCTTGCCGGTCAACGACCACCGGCGGCTGCAACAGGACGTTGAATCCGGCCTCCAGCAAATCGGCATGCATGCCGAGGAATCGGTACAGGTGGCGCAACGGCTGCTCGGCTCGGGCAGCAGTGAACCCGGCGTGGTTCTGCCCAGCGCCACCGATCTTGCGCTGCGACTGAAGCAACATCAGCGACTGGGCGAACAGCAGTCCACGCAGGAATCGAAAACGGTCAGCCCGGTCGAGCCTCCGGCCGCACCCGTTGCAGCAGTTCCGACCTCGACGGCCGCGGCGACCGCGACGCCGGTTGCAACCTCTGCGGAGAAAACCCCCACATCCGCACCGCCGGTCTTGCGGGCGGCGGCGGTGAGCGTCGATCCGCGCGAGAAGCAGATCGAGAAGCACCTGCGCGAACTGCCGTTCGGCACCTGGTTCGAGTTCATCGATGCGTCCACCAGACAAGTTGCACGGCGCAAGCTGGCTTGGCATTCCCCGATGTCCGGCCGCTGTCTGATGATCAGCCGGCGCGGCCAGCGCGGTGAGGAAATGACCCTGGCGCAGCTGGCGCACGAGATTGCCAGCGGCCACGTCAGTGAAGTGCAGGCGCAGCGCGACAGTCTGCTTGATCGTGCGTGGCGCGGCCTGACCGGCAGCCTGCGCCAGGCGACCGGCACCGAACGGTCAAGCGCGCGTGAACCGGATCGCCGATGAACACCTCTTCCAGCAATCAGCGTCGCGCCGAACGCAAGCGCACCACCTTCACTGCCTTGGTGATGGACGTCATCACCGGTCTGCCGATGGGACATCTCGGCAACCTTTCCAGCACCGGCATGCTGCTGATCAGTTCAAAGGCGCCGCGCAGCGAGGCGATCTACCAGGTCAGCCTCGCGTTGCCGGAGGCAGGCCGGTTGCTGACCCAATCCCAGAACGTGGAAGCGGGCATCCAGGAACAATGGCACGAACCTGCCGCCAGTCCCGGACAGGTGTGGGCCGGCTACCGCATCGTGGCGATCAGCGACGCCGATGCAGCGCGTCTGGATGCCTGGCTGGCACACGCCTGATCCATCGCTGGCAGTCGTTGTGATGGCGCGCGATCATGGCGCGGCTTCTGATCGACGTTGACGGCTGACCCTGCGACTTTCGGGCATACGTGACGGTGCGACCATTCGATGGCCCCCGCTTTCCGCAGGAACCTTGCATGCACGATTCTCTTGCTTCGCTCTATCTCGAGCACCTGACCAACTTGCGCGCACGCGCCGATCGCGCGCTGGCGCTGGGTGGTTTCGACCATCTGCTGATCGCCGCCGGTTCGCCGCTGCGCAAGTTTCTCGACGATCAGGACTACCCGTTCGTGGTCAGCCCGCACTTCAAGCACTGGCTGCCACTGATCGATGCACCGGGAAGCTGGATCGTGCATACGCCAGGCGACAAGCCGAAGCTGGTGTTCGTGCAGCCGCACGACTACTGGCACGTGGTGCCGAAGGTACCGAGCGATTACTGGGTCGAGCATTTCGACGTCGTAACCGTGCGCAGCGCCGACGATGCGCTGGCCGAACTTCCCGCCGGCAGGCGCGCGGTGATCGCACCCGCCTGCCCCACGCTCGAAGGCGTTGCGGCCAACAATCCGGCAGCCGTGCTCGATTGCCTGCACTGGCACCGCAGCTACAAGACGCCGTACGAACTGGTGTTGATGCGCGAAGCCAGCCGCATCGGCACGCGCGCGCACCGCGCGGCGGAGCAGGCGTTCCGCGCGGGCGAAAGCGAGTTCGGCATCCATATGGCCTATCTCGCCGCCGCCCGGCAGGTCGACAACGAACTTCCCTATGCCAGCATCGTCGCCCTCAACGAACACGGCGCGGTGCTGCACTACACGCATTTCGACCGCACGCCGCCGGTGCACAGCCGTTCATTCCTGATTGATGCCGGCGGCAGCGCCGCTGGTTACGCCAGCGACATCACGCGCACCTATGCGTCGCCGCAGGCCACTGAATTCCAGTCATTGATCGACAGTGTCGACGCGGCGCAGCAAGGCTTCGTGGCGAAGGTGCGCGCAGGACAAAGTTATCCCGAGCTGCACATCCATGCCCACCACGTGCTGGCCGGTGTGCTGCGAGAACACGGCTTCATACGCATGAGCGCGGAAAGCGCGGTCGAGTCGGGCGTCAGCAGCGCGTTCTTCCCGCATGGTCTCGGCCATCCGATCGGCCTGCAGGTACACGACGTGGCCGGCTTCCAGCAAAGCGAGCGCGGCGGCAGCATCGCTCGTCCGGACGGCCATCCGTTTTTGCGCATGACTCGCGTGCTGGAACCGGGCATGGTGGTGACGATCGAGCCGGGCCTGTATTTCATCGACATGCTGCTGGCCGAACTGCGCGACAAGCCGGTGGCCGCCGACATCGACTGGGCGAAGGTCGATACGTTCCGTCAGTACGGCGGCATCCGCATCGAAGACGACGTGGTGTGCACCGACGGTGCGCCAGAAAATTTAACGCGCGATGCGTTTGCGGCGAGCTGATTCGCGCCGGGGTTGTTCAGACGCGAAGGACGAGTACCTTCACGGATGGAGGCCCATCCCTGGTTCCGTACCTATCCCTGCGACATTTGTCCACATCAAGGCAACACGACTAGAGCGTATGCTGCCAGACAGGTAATGCACGGATTCGTCGCATGTCCAGCTTGGTGGCACCCAGAACTCTCCCGGAAAATATCGGTACGCCGCAGCGATCGCTGCGCAGGCTGACGCTCGAACTGTTTGTCATCATCGTGCTCAAGGTCACCGTGCTGATGGTGATCTGGTGGGTGGCCTTCGCGCCGCACCCGAAACCCGATGCAAGTCCGGCTGCGATTGCGCGGCAACTGGCACCCGCCCAGCAAACCCCACCCGCAGGTCACCCATGATCATCGATACCGATGTCGTCACGCTGTCGCGCCTGCAGTTCGCGCTGACCGCGCTGTATCACTTCCTGTTCGTTCCGCTGACGCTTGGACTGGTGTGGATTCTCGCCATCATGGAGAGCGTCTACGTGATGACCGGGCGCGAGGTGTGGAAGCGCATGGTGCAGTTCTGGGGCGTGCTGTTCGGCATCAATTTCGCGATGGGCGTGGCCACCGGGGTGACGATGGAGTTCCAGTTCGGCATGAACTGGGCCTACTACTCGCACTATGTCGGCGACATCTTCGGCGCGCCGCTGGCGATCGAGGGGATGATGGCGTTCTTCCTCGAGGCCACGCTGATCGGTGTGTTTTTCATGGGCTGGGAGCGCATTTCGCGGATCAAGCATCTGCTGGTGACCTGGTTCCTGGCGCTGGCGACCAGCCTGTCCGCGCTGTGGATCCTGATCGCCAATGCGTGGATGCAGCACCCGGTCGGCGCGGCGTTCAACCCGCAGACGATGCGCATGGAGGTCACTTCGTTTTCGGAGGTGTTGTTCAACCCGGTGGCGCAGGACAAATTCGTGCACACCGTCAGCGCCGGCTACGTGATGGGCGCGATGTTCGTGCTGTCGATCAGCGCGTGGTACCTGCTGCGCGGGCGCAACGTGGATTTCGCCAAGCGCTCGATGACGGTGGCGGCGAGCTTCGGACTGGCCGCGGCGCTGTCGGTGGTGGTGCTGGGCGATGCATCAGGCTACACGGTGTCGCTGAACCAGAAAATGAAAATGGCCTCGATCGAGGCCATGTGGAAGACCGAGCCGGCGCCGGCGCCGTTCACCCTGATCGGCATTCCCGACGTGCAGAACCACACCACCCATTACGCGGTGAAGATCCCCTGGGTGATGGGCCTGATCGGCACGCACTCGACCGACGAGACCATGCCTGGCATCGCCGAACTGGTCGACACCGCCAAAGGCCGCATCGGCAACGG
This sequence comes from Rhodanobacter sp., assembly GCA_040004895.1. Lineage (GTDB taxonomy): Bacteria > Pseudomonadota > Gammaproteobacteria > Xanthomonadales > Rhodanobacteraceae > Rhodanobacter. Next base: position 17,304 of record JBDTZX010000253.1, read on the forward strand.
CATCCAGGCCTACGACGCGATGCTGATGCTGCGGCAGGACCGGAACAACGTACAGGCCAAGGCCACCCTGGCCGCACACGACAAGGATCTGGGCTACGCGCTGCTGCTGAAGAAATACGTCGACGACCCGCGCAAGGCCACGCCCGCGGACATCCAGAAGGCCGCCGACAGCACGATTCCGAACGTGCCGGTGCTGTTCTGGTCGTTCCGCATCATGGTCGGCTGCGGCTTCTATTTCATCGCCCTGTTCGCGCTATCGTTCTGGAAGGCCAGCAAGCGGCGGCTCGATACCCAGCGCTGGTATCTGCGGCTGGCGCTGTGGAGCCTGCCGTTGCCTTGGGTGGCGATCGAACTGGGCTGGATCGTGGCCGAGTACGGCCGCCAGCCGTGGGCGATCGAAGGTGTGTTGCCGACCGCACTCGGCGTGTCGTCGGTCAGCGCCGGCCAGGTGCTCACGTCGCTCGGTGGCTTCCTGCTGTTCTACACCGCGCTGGCGATCGTCGATGTCACGTTGATGCTGAAATTCACCCGCAAGGGTCCCGATGGTCTGGGCATCTGGCCAGTGGCCGGATCGGATCCGTCGCATCGTCCTTCCATGCAGGATTAGGAGCAGGCCATGTTCGATTACGCCACCCTGCGGGTGATCTGGTGGGCTCTGCTCGGCACGCTGCTGATCGGTTTCGCGATCATGGACGGTTTCGATTTCGGCGTCGCAGGTCTGCTGAAGGTGCTGGGTCGCGACAACGAAGAGCGGCTGGTGCTGCTGGAAGGTATCGAACCGACCTGGGAAGGCAACCAGGTATGGTTCATCCTGGCCGGCGGCGCGACATTCGCGGCGTGGCCGATGCTCTACGCGGTGTCGTTCTCCGGCATGTATCTGGCGATCGCACTGGTGTTGCTGGCTTTCATCCTGCGGCCGGTCGGCTTCAACTTTCGCGGCAAGGTGCACGACCCACGCTGGGCGTCGTTGTGGGACTGGGTGCTCACCGGTTCCGGGCTGGTGGTGATGCTGGTGGCCGGGGTTGCCTTCGGCAATCTGTTCCTCGGCGTGCCGTTCCGTTTCGACGGCGACCTTCGCATGACCTGGCAAGGAGGGTTCTTCGAACTGCTGCATCCGTTTGCGCTGCTGACCGGGCTGGTTTCGCTGAGCATGCTGCTGGCACACGGCGCCTGCTGGGCCGCACTGAAGGCCGATCATGCGATTGCGGCGCGCGCAGTGAGGATCGCGCGGTGGATGACGCTGCTCTATGCGGTGTTGTACGTGCTGGCCGGCGTCTGGGTGGCCTATGGCATTCCCGGCTACGCGCTGTCGAGTGCGGCGTTGACGGATGGGCCGTCCAACCCGCTGTACAAGCAGGTCGCGGTCGGCGGCAGCTGGTTTGCAGGCTACATGCAATATCCGTGGTTCTGGGCCGCACCGCTGCTGGCGCTGGCGGCGGCGGTTGGCGTGCAGGCATTGATCGGACGGCGCAGCGTCGCGGGTTTCATCGCCAGCAGCCTGATGGTCGGGGGCACGATCGCCTCGGCCGGCTTCGCGTTGTTTCCGTTTCTGCTGCCGTCCAGTCTCGATCCGGATTCCAGCCTCACCGTGTGGGATGCATCATCCAGTCGTGGCACGCTGCAGCTGATGCTCATCGTCACCATCGTATTGCTGCCAATTGTCATTCTGTACACCAGCTGGGTGTATCGCGTGATGCGCGGTCGCGTCACGCTGGAACAGGTGCGCAAGGCGCACGGCGGCTATTGAAAGGAGCATCAAGTCATGTGGTATTTCTCGTGGATACTCGGGCTGGGTCTGGCCTGCGCCTTCGCCATCCTCAATGCGATGTGGTACGAGGTGCATGCCACCGACGAAGCCAATCGGTTGCGCGATGCCATGCCGCCGGAAGAAGCCGGCTGAGCACGCCTGGCGACGTCGCGACATCTGCCGCGCGCTCGTCATGATGAGTGGATCGGCGGCATAGATCATCTGTGGAATAGTGCTGCCGAAGGGCGGCGTCCAGAATCTCCGGCCTGTGCAGCACCATCGGCTGCCGACGGAGGATACGATGACCATGACCCTGTTGCGCCCGGGCTCGCGCGGCCCGGAAGTGCGCCAGCTGCAGGAAGCGCTCAATAATCGTTTGACACCGCCACCGCGGTTGGCACCCGACGGCGACTACGGCCATCAGACCCGTCAGGCCGTGCTGCGTTTCCAGGCGCAGGAGTGGCTGGTGGAGGATGGCGATGCGGGCCCGTGCACGCAAAACGCATTGATGGGCACCGAAGCCTATCCGCCGATCCTGCACAGCGTGGCGTTCATTGCCCAGCCCACCCCGTCCACCTGCTGGGCCGCGAGCACCGCCATGCTCACGCGCAGCACCGTGCCGGCGGTGATCGCGCGCACACCGCCGGAACTGATCCTGGCAGACGGCTCGCTGGCCAACTATTCCGAAGGCAACTGGATGCCGGGTACGCTCGCGTTCGCCCAGGCCCACCACCTGCATTTCTACCCACCCGCATCGTGGCTGCCGTCGGCGCTAGCCGGCATGCTGCAGTCCGGTCCGTTGATGCTGGACATGCTGTGGAATGCCGATGAATACACCCAGGGACTGGGCAGTTCGGGACACATGATCCTGGTCGTCGGCATGCGCGGCGACAACGCGCCGGACGGCCACGGCACCACCTTGCGCATCCATGATCCGTGGCCGCCGAATCGGGGCCGTCGCTATTCGGTGGGCTATTTCAGCTGGATGCAGCAGGTGCTGACTCGTACCTACCGCGGCTTTCAGCGCTGAGCGCGATCAGCCACGCTGTGCCAGCAGCGCCTCGATCGCCTCGGCCTGCTTGGGCATCGCTGCGGTGAGCACTTCGCAACCATCGCGGGTAACCGCCACGTCGTCTTCGATCCGGATGCCGATGCCGCGCCAGCGTTCGGCGACGCTGCGGTCGTCGGGCGCAATGTAAAGACCGGGCTCCACTGTCAGCACCATGTCCGCTTCCAGCAGGCGTGATTCGTCGTTGACCCGGTAATCGCCGACGTCATGCACGTCGAGCCCGAGCCAGTGACCGGTCTTGGCCGCAAAGAAGCGCTGGTAGCTGCCCGCCGCGATCGCCGCATCGGCGTTGCCTTTCAACAGGCCCAGTTCGCACAGGCCTTCGGTGAGCACGCGCACCGCCGCATCGTGCGCGGCACGGAATGGCTGCCCCGGGCGCACCTGATCGATCGCCGCCAGCTGCGCCGCAAGCACCACTTCATACAGGGCACGCTGTTCGCGGCTGTAGCGTCCGTTGAGCGGAAAGGTGCGACTGATGTCCGACGCATAGCAGTCCAGCTCCGCTCCGGCATCGATCAGCAGCAGCTCGCCATCGCGCAAGCTGGCGCGGTGACTCTGGTAGTGCATCACGCAGGCGTTGGCACCGCCGGCAATGATCGGCGCGAATGCCGGGACCGCACCGCGGCTACGGACCACGCGCAGCAGTTCGGCCTCCACTTCGTATTCGCGCCGGCCAGGCATGGCGACCTGCATGGCGGCCAGATGGGCTTCCACCGCAATCGCCGCCGAGGCGCGCATCAGCTTCAGTTCGGCGCGCGACTTGTACAGCCGCAGGTCGTGCAGCAGGTGACCCAGCGCGACGAATTCCTTCGGTACCACGCCGCCACCGCGCAGCTGGCGCAGCCGGCGTATCCAGCCCAGCAGTTGCGCGTCGAAATCCGGTTCGCGACCGAAGTGGCAGTAGACGCGGCCACGACCTTCGATCATGCCGGGCAGGATGTCGTCGATGTCGTCGATCGGAAACGCGTCGTCCATGCCGTAACTGCTGACCGCGCGTTCGGTGCCGATCGATGCACCATGCCAGCGCTCGCGCTCGGGATCGCGCTCGCGACAGAACAGCACCGCTTCGCCATGCCTGCGACCCGGCAACAGCGCCAGCACGGCGTCGGTTTCGGGAAAGCCGGCGAGATAATGGAAATCCGAATCCTGCCGGTACGGCCAGGCCGCGTCCGCGTTGCGCATGCGTTCGGGCGCCGCCGCCACCAGCAACACCGCATCCGCACCGGCCATCTGCATCAGCTGACGACGTCGGCGCGCAAATTCGTCGGCGGCGATGGCCGGCGCAGGGAGGCCGCTGGAACTCAATGCACGCGTCCGCTGGACGGCTCACCGGTGCTGCATTCGGCGTGCAGCAGCATGGCACCCACGCGGACGAATTCCTGCACCTCGATCAGTGCGTCCTCGTCTTCATCTTCGTTGCCGAAGTCGAACGACGACGCGGCGATGGTGCCCAGATCGCGCAGCATTTCCTGCGCTTCCTCCGACAGGCTGGCGTGTGCCGCGGTGCCGGCCAGCCCGAAGCCGCCGAGAAAACCGCGACACCATTCGACCATCGCTTCGGCACGCTCCGTCAATGGACGATCGTCCGCCGGCAGCAACGGCTCGAAGCCCAGTTCGGGATCGGCCAGTTCGATTTCGCACTGTCGCGCCAGTCGATCGAGCAATGCCTTGTCGCTGGCGGTTGGCTCGGTTGCTTCGCCATCGAGCTGCAAGGCTGACAAGACGGAACTTCCGCGCAGCGAGCCGCCGCCAGCGAGATAGCCGCACAGCGAACCATGCAACTCGCCGGCCTCGGTGCCCAGCCGCAGGCGCATGACCAGGGCATCGATTTCGTCATGGCCTACGGGTTCGGTGATGCTCATGGTCAGGCTCCGATGGAAAATCAGCACAGTTTAGTGCACACGCCTCATCCACCATCCGATGTAGCCGGCAACGCGCTGATTTTCGTCGACGGCCTGTTATAGTTTCGCGCATGACGACACCCGCTCAAGCCCAGCCCGATCCTGTTCGCGAAGAGCTCGCCGCGCTGAGCCAGAAGCTCGATCGTCTGCTCGACATCGTGCGTCGGCTGACCGAGGAAAATCGCAGCCTGCGCCATAGTCAGGAACAGTTGTCCGGCGAACGAGCGGGTCTGCTGTCGCGCAACGAACAAGCGCGCAGCCGTGTCGAGGCAATGATCCAGCGCCTCAAATCACTCGAGAGCAATGGTTGATGAATACCCCCGTCAGTGAACCGGTGGCCTTGCGCCTGATCGACCGCGAGTTCCTGATCGCCTGTTCGCCCGAGGAGCGCGAAGGCTTGCTTGAAGCGGCCAGCTTTCTCGATCGCAAGATGCGCGAACTGCGTGCAAACGCCAAGGCACCCAGTTTCGAACGGCTCGCCGTGCTCACCGCGATCAGCGTCACCCACGAATTTTTGATCCTGCGCAAGCAGCGCGACGGCCAGGATCAGCGCCTCGGTGACGGTCTTGCAGCGCTGCGCCAGAAACTGGATGCCGCGCTCGACAGCGATCCGCTCAAGCGCTGACCGTTTCTGCGCGTTGGGCGCGACCCAGCATGAACTGCGGCAGACCGTGGTCAGTGGCACATTCGGAAACGAACGCCTAAAATGGACCTCGGCGTTTTCTGCGATGTGCGCCAGCACACTCTTACATTTGCCTTGTTCCTAATTACGGCCCCGGGTCGGCTCAACATCGGCTGTTGTGCATGTCCGCCACGTGCGGAAAGCCTTGAGGCCATGTAGCTCTCCCACCTGATCCATCTTGGATCAAGGTCGTTTGGTGGGCAGCGGCATCGCGGTTGACGCCACTTCTTTCCGGCCCGGCCATCGTCGCTCGACGATGGCCGGGATCGGTCGCTCGCCGCGGCGTCCGCCGGTGTGCCTTTCGACGGAGACGCTCGACACGTGGACGCTACCGCCCAACGCCGCGAGCTGCGCCAGAGCCTGGCTGAACGTCGCCGCGCGCTGGCGCCGGCCGAGCGCATCGCCGCAGCTCAGGGACTGCGCCGCAGCCTCGAACAGTTGCCCGAATACCTCACCGATACGCGTGTCGCCGGCTACTGGGCGACCCACGGCGAGTTGCCGCTGAACCTGGTGATCCCGCCACTGGCGACACGTGGTCAGCAGTTCCTGCTGCCGATGATCGGAAAGGGCCGACGGCTGCGTTTCGCGCCGTGGCAATCCGGCGAAGCGGTGCAGCCGAATCGGCACGGCATTCCCGAACCGGTCGCGCCGCGCGAACTGCTCGAACCCTTCCAGCTCGACCTGGTGCTGGTGCCACTGCTCGGCTTCGACCGCCGCGGACATCGGCTCGGCTACGGCGGCGGCTACTACGATCGCAGCTTCGCCTTCCTCAACGAACAGGTGCGGCCAACCGAACCCCTGCTGGTCGGTATCGCCTATGATTTCCAGCAACTGGACATCGTCAATGACGAACCCTGGGATGTGGCGCTTGATTTCATCGCCACCGATCGCGAGCTGATCGATTGCCATCTGGAGCCGACTGCATGACCGCACGCACCATCCGGCACTGGCTGATGAAGTCCGAACCCGACGCGTTTTCGATCGACGATCTCAAGCGCAAGCGCGTTGAAGCCTGGGACGGGGTGCGCAACTACCAGGCGCGCAACTTCATGCGCGACGGCATGCATCCCGGCGACAAGGTGTTCTTCTATCACTCCAACTGCACCGAGCCGGGCATCGCCGGCCTGGCGGAAGTGGTTGGCGATTCGTATCCGGACCCCAGCCAGTTCGACGCGAAGAGCAAGTATTTCGATCCGAAGAGTTCGCGCGACGATCCACGCTGGATGCTGGTCGACGTGAAGTTCGTGAAAAAACTCAAGCGGGTGATCACGCTGGACGAACTCAAGGGTCACGATCCGCTGGAAGACATGCTGCTGCTGCGCAAGGGCAACCGGCTTTCGGTGATGCCGGTGGCTTCTGCCGAGTGGCGCTACATCCTCACGCTTGAATGAACCGAACGCGCGTCGCCCTTGCCCACCCACCATTCCGGAACCGCCGTCATGAGCAATCCCAACGAGAAACGCCAGGCCGGTGAGGCGGCGATCCGCTATGTGGAGGATGGCGCGATCATCGGCGTCGGTACCGGCTCCACGGTCGCGTTCTTCATCGACGCGCTGGCCGATCTCAAGGATCGCATCCAGGGTGCGGTTTCAAGTTCCGAGCAATCCACCGCGCAGCTGAAGAAACTGGGCATTCCGGTGCTCGACCTCAACTCGGCTGGCCCGCTGACGATTTACATCGACGGCGCCGACGAGTGCGATCCTTGCAAGCGACTTATCAAGGGCGGCGGCGCCGCACTCACGCGCGAGAAGATCGTCGCCGCAGCGAGCGAAAAGTTCGTCTGCATCATCGATTCCAGCAAGCAGGTCGATCTGCTTGGCAAGTTCCCGGTGCCGATCGAAGTGATTCCGATGGCACGCAGCCTGATCGGCCGCGAGATCGTCAAGCGCGGCGGCCAGCCGGTATGGCGCGATGGCGTGGTCACCGACAATGGCAACTGGATCATCGACGTGCACGGCTGGCAGATCGTCGATCCGGCGGCACTGGAGAGCGAACTCAACCAGCTGCCCGGCATCGTGACTGTCGGCCTGTTCGCTCGCCGCCCGGCAGACGTGGTGCTGGTCGGCGATCGCGAGATGTGATGGCGATGGCGTCAGTCATCGTCAGCCGCCAGCCGGCTTGACCGGGCGCTTCACCACGCGTCCCTTGCGGAAATGCAGATAGCGCCCGGACTGGCGCGCCTCCTGCAGTCGCTGGCCATGCGCAGTGAGGATATCGCCGCGGGTGAGGATGCCGACCAGTGCATGCGGTGCTTCGTCACCCACCACGATCAGGCGGCCGACGTTCTGCGCCACCATGTGATCGGCGGCCTCGCGCAGCGAGTGGCTTTCCTTCACCACGATCGGTTCGCGCAGCATCAGCTCGCCCAGTGACAGCGTGTAGTGCCATTGCGGATCAAGCAGGGTGCGGCGG
>JBDTZX010000434.1:0-2285 GCA_040004895.1 Rhodanobacter sp.
CGGCGCTGGTGGTGATCATCGGCCGCAGCAGGTCGCTGACCGGTTCCGGCGCGGTGTCCATGTCGCCGTTCCACTCGTTGTGGTCGAACGCCACGCGCAGTTTTGCCAGCGACTGCTTGTCACGCGCCTGCGGCGGCTTCGCCCACAGCATCAAGTCGGCCTCGAAACCGGCCAGGCCCATCTGCGCGTCGTGGATGCTGTTGGCGGCCATCAGCAGGTTGCGCGGGCACAGATAGCGTCCGCGGCCCTTGGCCAGGGCGACCTTCGCCTCGATCCCGTTGAGTTTCAGATACAGCGGGATGTCACGCTGCACCAGCTGTTCCTGCAGCGCCACGGTGGCGGTGGCGATCAGCAGCTTCTTCTTCTGGAAGCGCGCCACTTCCACGCCGGCGATCAGGTACGCCATCGACTTGCCGGTGCCGGTCGGCGCCTCGATCACCGCCACGCCGCCGGTCTGGCCGAAGGCCTTGGCCACTTCGGCGATCATCCGGCCCTGCGACGCGCGCGCGCGGAAGCCCGGCAGGCCGTCTTTCAGGCGTGCATAGGCAGCGCGAATGGCGTCCTTGGTAGCGTCGGTGAGCATGACGGCGGCTGAGACCTGTAGCGCGATGACGTGTGAAACGTGGGAACCGGGCCGCAGTTGTTCCGGGCAGATGCTGACATCGTGCAGGAACCACGAGGCCGGACGCGGTGCGCCAGTTTATCGGCAATGCCTGTCCGGCGGTGCGAATGCTGGCATGGGCCTTGCTGTACCACGATGATTGCGGCGTATGCTGATCGACGAGCGAGGGCGTGCCGTGGTCTGGGGGGACTTGAATCGATGAAGCATGCGGAGATCGTTGATTCGATCCCTTCCCATGGAGCCTTGCAGCTCGCCTGGCTGACCCGCCTGACCGCGGCGAACACGCCGGAGGAAGTGGCTGCGGCGATCGCCGACCTGGCCCGGGATCGTCCAGGCTGCAAGACCGCCGTCGTGCTGTGGGGACTGGGCGACCCGACAGACCATCACAGCACGCGCGGCATGCCACACGATCCGGCGGATGCCGCCTTGCTGCGTGAAGCGAGCCGGTCCGAGCTGCCGCAGTGGCGTGCCGACCATCATCGGGTGGCGATCAGATTGTGCCAGCATCCCGAAACGGCCGTGCTGCTACTGACCCTGCAGGTGGGCTACGACCGCCGGCGTTTCCTGGCTGACCTGGAAGCGCCGCTGCGGCTCGCGGGCCAGTACCTGCGACGCGCGCTGGAGTGGCTGCAGCTGCAGCATTCGCATCAGCAGCTGGAACGCTCCGAGGCATTGCAGCGTGCTCTCTTCGCAATCTCCGATCTGGCCGGTTCCGAGCGCGACATGCCGGACATGCTGCGCGGCATCCACGCCATCGTCAGCACGCTGATGTACGCAGAAAACTTCTTCATCGTGCTGAACAACACCGAGCAGGGCACGATTCGCTTCCTGTATTACGTCGACGTGGTGGATCCGACCGTGCCGGCGGATGGCCATGACATGCCGCTGAGCGCGATCGAGAACACCTTGACCTGGCACGTGATGCACGACGCCAAGGCCCGCATGGGCAGCAGCGATGAGCTGTTCAGCCAGGTGTCGGGCGAGGTGGTGCAAATCGGTCCGGACAGCCACGACTGGCTTGGCGTGCCGATGCTGCGCGACGGTCAGATGGGCGGTGCGCTGGTGGTGCAAAGCTATCGCCAGGACATCGATTTCAGCGAAGAGGATCGGGCCCTGCTGCAATTCGTCGGCAGCCACATCCTGACCGCGCTGGAGCGCAAGCAGGGCAAGGCCGATCTGGAGCAACGCGTGCAGTTGCGTACCGTGCAACTGGCCGAGGCCAACCGTGGGTTGCAGCTGGAAATCGTCGAGCGCCAGCGTGCCGAACACCTGCAGGCGGCGTTGTTCCAGATCGCGCAGATGGCCACCGCCGACATCGATCAAGCCGAGTTCTACCTGCGTGTGCACGGGATTGTCGGCGAGTTGTTGAATGCCGAAAATTTCTTCATTGCCTTGCTGTCCGACGATGGGCAGAAGCTGACCTTCCCCTACTCGGTGGACGCGGTGAAGCTGCCACCGGTGGAACGCCCACTCAGTCGTGGCCTGAGCGAATACGTGCTGCGGCTGGGACATGCCGTGCGGGTCGACAACGAGGAAATCGAGGAGCTTGACCGGCTGGGCGAAATCGCGCCAGGTCGTTCGGGTGCGCCGGCGATGTGCTGGCTGGGCGTGCCGCTGATCGTCGGCGACGAAGTGATCGGACTGGTCACGGTGCAGAGCTATC
>JBDTZX010000204.1:0-7598 GCA_040004895.1 Rhodanobacter sp.
CCGGTGTGATCGGACAGCGTGAGCAGGAAATCGTAGTGGTCGTAGTGATGCGCACCGAACAGTTTGGCCGTCTGTTGCACCACGGCGCGTTGGCCGGCCAGCTGCTTGTCGGTGATCTTGACGTCGCTGGCTTCGTCGCCGACCACGGTGAGATGCACCGGTACCTTGGCGCCCGGGTCCAGGTCGACGCGATTGAAGTACTTGCCGGCGATGAGTGGTGAATCGACCAGGTTGTTGAAGTGCAGCGGCTTGAACCGGGTGGTGTTGCCGGACTGGCTGGCAACATCCATCGCACTGGCGAATTTCCAGCCGGCCGGCAGCGTGACGCTGGGCTGGATGGTGATCTGACGGGTGTAGTAGCCGGCCGGATAGAAGGCTGTCTGGTTGAACTCCACATCGACCAGGTCGGGGGTGGACGATGCACTGGCACCAAACTCGCCGCCGTCGCCCGGCGACAGAAACTGGAACGACAGCTCGATCTGGCTCACGCCGTCCGGCACCTGCAGGTTCAGCGCATACATCTCGCGGAGGTCGCGCCGCCAGACCAGTTGCTTGCCGTTGGCCTTGATCACTACACCGGCCACGTTCTGGATCGGGCCGGACGGCGCGTGTTCGCCGGGGATCCACTTCGGGTAATACAGCGTCAGCGGGCCGGGCGTGACCGGGATCGTCTCGTTCACGCGGAAAATCTTCTTCGGCGCACCGGTCAAATCGACCGCCACGGTGAGATGGCCGGGGTAGGGCTGGTCGACCGGTGCGGGCGCATCGGCGGCCCATGTCGCGGAGCTGGCCAGCGCCAGGGTTGCAGTGATGGCCGCGGCGAGCAGACGATGACGGGACAGGGACATTTTCAAGGAAAGCACTCCGGGCGGGGCACCTGGCGGCACGGAGAAACCGGGTCGTCGGCTGGGTACATCGAGGCGGCCATCGCCGGAGCGATGCGGGGTCGATGCATGAAAAGCCGATGGTAGGTCGAAGGTCACGCGGCATCCCCTGCCAGAGGTCACCCCTGTGATTCCGTGGAAGCGATTGCACATGTGTGATGGGGTTGCCCCAAGCGTTGTTTGGCGTGCACGGATCAGGCCGGATCTTCCTCAGGGTTTTTGGCCTGAATCTGCAGCATCGCGGTGAAGGGCAGCGCGCGTACGCCGGTGACCACGGCAGTGCAGCAGAAAACGCTGTTGGCCGGGACGGCACCGACGCAGTCACGGGCGGCGATCGGCAAGTAGCGGGCGATCGCACTCGCTGGGTTCGGTGGGGGAATCGATTTGGTGATACCGATCGATCGCGCGCTGCGTAACACACATCGCGATCGATTCACTTTCGTCATGCCATGATGGAGACCCACGACGCCGTCAGGGCGGCCATTGTCGGAGTCCGGATCATTTCTTTTCCAGCACCCCATCGCGCGCTCACGGACGGCATCAACTATTTCTTTGCCTTGCTGCCTGACGAAGCGGCCAGGGCGGAGATCGCCGCGCTGGAGGAACGTTTCCGCAAGTCTCACCGGGTCAGCGGATCAGGAGTTGGCGCCGAGCGTTTCCATCTCACGCTGAGCCCGATGGGAAAACCCGAGCGCCTGCGGCAGCCGCTGGAAAGTGCGCTGGTTTCGGCAGCCAACCAGGTGCGCGCGCAAGCGTTCGAGGTGACGCTCGATTCGGCGATGCGTTTCAGCGCCAGGGACAACCGCTTTCCGTTCGTGCTCTGCGCGGACACGATCACGGCGGAATCAGCATTGGTTCTGCGCAAGGCCATCGCCGAAGCGCAGCTGCGCGAAGGGCTGCATGTGACCGGCATCTCCAGTTTTCTGCCACACGTCACTCTGATGTACGGCCACGCGATGGATGCGATCCAGGAGTCGGTTCCACCGGTGCAGTGGTACGCCAGCGAATTCGTGCTGGTACGGAGTTTCTTCGGTCAGTCTCGGCATGAGCTGGTGGGGAGCTGGGCACTCGAGCCCGCCGCCCCACGCAGCTTCCTCACGACGCCGGAAGAGGACTGGCAGCTGCCGGATGATTTCGAAGGCGATCAGGACGTGATGGACGAGCGCTGAGGCGTTCGGTGGCTGCGCGTGCCGGAGCAATGCGGGCCCGGCAGATCGTTTCGGCCGCCATCCTGGACAACGATGTCATTTTCCACCTATCGCGCGATCCAGGCCTCGCCTGCGGCAGCGGCCGGTCATCGCGCGGGCTGACCGTCGTCGGTGTCCCGTCAGCATGTTGCCAGCTGATTCGACCATCCGCGCCAAGCGGCATTGCCCTTATATAACAGGGTCGATCGGCCGTGCGATGGCGGCCCCTGTGCCCAGGGAATCTTCACGCCACCGATCACAGTTCGGACATCGATGAATAGACAACGTTGTCATTCGGGTCTAATACGGGACAACTTCATCCATGACAAGCGGTAGCACGGAGGCTTTGAGGCGTCCGATTCCCCCTCTGACCGAACGGACAACGGTCAGCGGCTCGCCTTGGTCAACCCACCCGAAACAACGTTGTCCCATCAGGAGAAAATCCATGTTTGAGAAACGATCCGTTGTGTGGTCCCGACTGGCTTTCAGCACGCTGGGCAGCGCCGTCGCCGCAGCGCTCGCAATAACGACCTTGGCGACAGTACCCGTGGAGACATTGCACGCGCAGGCCCTTCCTGCCTGTGCTGCCGCATGGAGCGGAGGCACCGTCTACAACGGCGGCGCCACCGCGAGCGAGAATGGCACCAACTATAAGGCCAACTGGTGGACGCAGGGTAACGACCCGGCGACCAACAATGGCGGCAGCGGCTCCGGCCAGCCGTGGACGTCGCAGGGTTCTTGCGGAGGGGGTGGTAGCAATCCACCACCACCACCACCTCCGCCCCCGCCCCCGCCGCCCCCGCCGTCAGGGAGTCTGCTGTTCAGTCCGTACAAGGACGTGACCATCAACCTCGACTGGAACACCAACACCATGCGCACCGCAGTGACCGGTACGCCGATTCCGGTGGTGGGCAGTGGCAGCCTGGTGTCGACCGCCGAACCGAACCTCGGTGCGATCACGCTGGCCTTCGCGTCCGGCGAGTGCGGCAGTGAAAGCTGGGGCGGCATCCCGGCGGCCAGTTTCGCCAGCGCGAACATCCAGCCACTGGCAGCCGCTGGCATCCGCTATGTGCTTTCCACCGGCGGGCAGGCGGGCAGCTTTACCTGCGGCAGCCCGGCCGGCATGGCGCAATTCCTGGCCCGTTACAACTCTGCGTATCTGGTCGGCGTGGATTTCGACATCGAAGGCGGACAGACTCCGACGCAGATCAGCAACCTGATCTCGAATGCCGCCTACGCGCACACGCTGTATCCGAACCTGCGCTTCTCCTTCACGCTGGCCACGCTGGCGGCGTCGGACGGAAGCTATGGCGGCCTCAACAGCGTCGGTGACATGGTGGTGCGCGCGGTCAAAGCCGCGAATCTGCCGAACTACACCATCAACCTGATGGTGATGGACTTCGGTTCGGCCAGTCCCGGCGTCTGCGTGGTGTCCGGCGGCCAGTGCAACATGGGTCAGTCGGCGATCCAGGCGGCATTGAACCTGGAGCACACCTATGGCATCCCGGCCAGCAAGATCGAGCTCACGCCGATGGTTGGCATGAACGACGTCTCCAGCGAGGTGTTCACCCTGACCGACGTCGATACCGTCACCAGTTACGCATCCAGCCAAGGCATGGCCGGCGTGCATTTCTGGTCGCTCGATCGTGATACGCCATGTCAGGGAAGCAGCGGATTCGCCTCACCCACCTGCAACTCGGTCAGCGGAAGCACCGCCCTGCAATTCACCAACCGCTTCCTGCACGATCTCGGTCACTGAGGTCAGCAGCAGCAAATCGGCACGTTGACTGAAGTCGGGCGCAGGTATTCCCTCTGCCTGCGCCAGACTTCTCCATCGGATCAGTCGGCAGCAACGCCGCGCGCTTGTTGTTCCAGTGCCAGTACCTGATGCAAGGCCGCGACCACCTGTGCACCTTCGCCTACCGCCGCGGCCACGCGCTTGGTCGAGCCGGCGCGCACATCACCGATCGCGAAGATGCCGGGCACGCTGGTTTCCAGTGACATGGGCTCGCGTCCGGCCGACGACCACCGTGGTCCGCTGCCGGGCTGGCCGGTGCAGATGAAACCATGCGCATCCACCTCGACATGGCAGCCGGCCAGCCATTGCGCATTCGGATCGGCACCGACGAACAGGAACAGATGCCGCAAGGGTCCGGTCCAGTCCGATCCGGTGTCGTGACTGCGGAACGTGGCACCGGTCAGGCCGTTGGTCGCATCGCCCTGGAGCGCGACCACTTCGCTCCGGGTGTGCACGGTGACGTTCGGCAATGCGGCGATCCGCTCGATCAGGTAGCGCGACATCGACGCCTCGAGCCCGTTGCCACGCACCACGAGATGCAGATGCCTGACCCGCGGTGCCAGATACGCCACCGCCTGGCCGGCGGAATTGCCGGCGCCGACCAGCGCGATTTCCTCGCCTTCGCACAGCCGTGCTTCCACCGGCGAAGCCCAGTACGACACGCCGGCGCCCTCGAACAGCGCCAGATTTTCGATTGCGATGCGCCGGTACCGCGCACCCGATGCCACCACCACGGCGCGCGCGCGGATCGCCATGCCGTTGTCCAGCTGCAGCGTGAAAAGCTCGCCGGGCCGTCGTTCGCCACCGCCGCATTGCAGCGACTTCACACTGATCGGAATCGCGATCTCGGCACCGAATTTCTGTGCCTGGGTGAATGCGCGCGCGGCCAGCGCATGGCCGGAGATGCCGGTCGGGAAACCAAGATAGTTCTCGATGCGCGCCGAGGCACCGGCTTGCCCGCCGAACGATCGGGCGTCGAGCACCAGTACCGACAGACCCTCCGATGCGGCGTATACCGCGGTCGCCAGTCCGGCCGGCCCCGCGCCGACCACGGCGACATCGTAGACACGCTCCGCGTCCAGCTCCGGCGTGATGCCGACGCAGGCGGCCACTTCGATCTCGCTCGGATGCCTGAGCAGCGCACCATTCGGACACAGCACGATCGGCAGGTCGTCGTGATGCAGGCCGAAGCGTTCGACCAGCGCATGACCTTCGCCACCATCGGCCACGTCGAGCACCGAATACGGATAGCCGTTGCGCGAGAGAAATTCCTCCAGCCGCACCAGTGACGGATCGCCGGGACGACCGGCCAGGATCGAACCGGCACCCTCGCTGATCAGCGCCGTGCGACGCAGGATGAAGGCGCGCATCACGATTTCGCCGACTTCGGCCGAGCCGATGATCAGCGCGCGCAGATGCGCGGCATCGAAGGGCAGCACCTCACAACCTCCGGCACCGGCGCGTCCTTCGGCCAGCGCCGAACGGCCGGCGAGCTGACTGATTTCGCCGGTGATCCCGCCGACCGGGAGCAGCGCGATCAGCTCGTCCTTGCCGTTGCCCAGATGCCGGCGGATCAGCACGTCGCCGGCAACAATCACGAACACCGGTGCCTGGCGTTCGCCGACGGAATACATCAGTGCTCCCGGTTCGAAATGCTTCGAAGCCGACGATGCAAAGCGCCGCGCGACTTCCAGCTGCACGGCGGTGAGTACCGGGAAGAGCTGGTCACGACGGGTTTCGGCCAGGCTCATGCAATGCTCGGGGAGAGGGTGACGCCGCAGTCTCGCGCGCTGTGGCTGGAGTGGCAAGTCGCGACCATCTGTTCAGTCGAACGTTGCGCGGACGGCCGCTGGGCCATTCATGCAGCATGATCGGACCGGCAGCATCGGTGCAGTTTCAATCGACTGACGGAGCCATCGGGATCTGCCGGTGGTCCTGCGGATCATTGTCGTGCCTCCAGCCGCAACCCGCGCGGGGTCAGCCAGCGTTCGATGCCTTCGAACACGCCCTGTGCCAGCAGCGCCAGCAGCGCCGCGGGAATCGCCCCTTCGAGGATCAGGCCGACGCTGTCCAGACGGATCCCGGTGAGGATCGGCTGGCCATAGCCGCCTGCGCCGATCAAGGCGGCAAGCGTCGCGGTGCCGACGTTGATCACCGCGGCGGTCTTGATTCCGGCCAGGATCGAACGTGTCGCCAGCGGCAGCTCGATGCGTCGCAGCCTCACACCGCGCGGCAGGCCGAGTGCTGCCGCCGACTCGCGCAGTTCCGGCGCGATGCCGACCAGCCCGGCATGCGTGTTGCGCACGATCGGCAGCAGGCTGTACAGGAACAGCGCAGCGACCGCCGGCCACGTGCCGATGCCGAGCAGTGGAATCATGAACACGAACATCGCCAGCGAAGGTACCGTCTGCAGGATGCCGGTGGCGCCGATGATCAGCTGTCCGAAGCGGCGCAACCGTGCGGCCAGTACGCCAAGCGGAATCGCCAGAACGATCGCCAGACCCAGCGAGATGATCACCAGCCGGATGTGTTCGGCAGTGCGCTGGAGCAGCCGTTGCCACAAGCCCTGCTGGTCGTTTTCCGCACGGATGCCGAGGAATCCGGCAGCCACCACGTTTTCGCTGATGCCCTGCAGTTTCACCCTGGCGTTCATCGCGCGCATCGCGTTTTCGTCGACGCGTCCGGCCAGTTTCTGCAGCGCTGCCACAAACGCCGGTGCGCTGCGTTCCAGGGCCAGCCGGTACAGATACACCGCTTCGTAGCGCGGAAAGTAGTGCCGGTCGTCGATCAGTGTGCGCAAGTGGTAGTAGGGGATTTCGGCATCCGTGCTGTACAGGTCGATCGCGTCGACCGCGCCGCTCGCAAGCGCGCGATACGACAGCGTGTGATCGAGACCGCTCACGTTCTTTTGCGGCAGGCTGTAGCGCTGGCGCAGTCCGGGCCAGCCGTCAGCGCGATCCATGAACTCGTTGGAGTAACCGAAATGCAGCTGCGGATGTTTCAGCAGATCCGAAATATCCGCGATCCCCAGCCGCGTGGCTTCATCCTCGCGCATGCCGATCGCGTAGGTGTTGTCGAAGCCCAGCGAATCGGTGATGCCGATGCCCAGCGGTTTCAGTCGTGTGCGCAAGGTGGCGATGTCGGCGTCGGCAGGGATGCCCTTCAGCAACTCCTGCGTCAGCGTGCCGGTGTATTCCGGATAGACGTCTATATCGCCTTGTTGCAGCGCGCGCCACAGGATGCTGGTACCGCCTAGTTCGCGCTGGTGGTTCGCATCGATTCCCTTCTCGCGGGCGCTGGCGCGCGCCAACTCGCCCAGGATCACCGATTCGGTGAACTGCTTGGAGCCGATGCGCACAGGGGGCGATTGCGCCAGCGCGGGCAGCCATAGCATGGCGGCGCAAGCCAGCAGCAGGCGGCGCATCACGAGGACTCCGGCAAGCGTCGCTGCGCTTTGACGAAGCGGCGCACGAAGTCGTCGGCTGGCCGGTCCCGCAAGTCCGCAAAGCCGCTGTCCTGCACCACGGCGCCGTCGCGGATCAGCACCAGCCGATCGGTGAACCACGCCGCCTCGGCAAGATCGTGGGTCACCACGATCACCGTTTTGCCGAGGCGGTCGAAGATCTGCTTCAGCTCGTCCTGCAGTTCATGCCGCACGATCGGATCGAGCGCGCCCAGCGGCTCGTCCAGCAACAGGGCTTCGGGATCGGCCATCAGCGCACGCATCAG
>JBDTZX010000514.1:0-2283 GCA_040004895.1 Rhodanobacter sp.
TTCGACAAGGCGTATAAATCCATGATGCTCATGGACCACATGCAAACGATTGCTCTATTCAAGAAAGAGGCCGCGGCCGGTAAAAATGACGACCTGAAATCATTTGCGTCGCAGACCTTGCCCACCTTGCAGCAACACCTTGCGATGGCGAAAAAGCTTTAAATTTCACTTTCACCGGCACAAAGCGCGCGTGGTGGCTCCATCGCCATCGCGCGTAATCGGAGCTGGCACCTCAATGAAGTGCCAGCTGCAGCCGTCAACGCCGGGGCCCCTCGATGGCCTGAAATTTCGGTGAGTGATGGGGATCACGGAGCACGTTTGCGTGACCACCGATGCACTCGAATAGCAGTCCAGACGGCAGCGGACGACTCTGGTCACCACGAACACAAAAACCCGCTTTCATGCGGGTTTCGGTGTGTTTTTCGGACTGTATCGGACGTCCTGAAACAGTGTGATGGTGCCCAAGAGGGGACTCGAACCCCTACGACTTGCGTCGCTACCACCTCAAGGTAGTGCGTCTACCAGTTCCGCCACCTGGGCAGGTGTGTTGCTAGTGCTTCTTTGCCGGATCGGTTGCCGCTGCCGGCACCTCGCCCGCGTTGCTTGCCGGGACCGACGACGCCGGTGCAGCGTTGAGCGCCGCAGGTACTTCCGAGGCCGGTGCCGGTGTCGTGGCTGCAGGCTTCTGCGCGGCGGGCTTGCTGGCGATGCCTGCCATCACGCCGAGATCGTTGGCAGTGTCCTTGGGTACGCCGTTGCTGTGCAGGTAGATGCCCATGCCGAGGCTGAGCAGAAAGAACAGTGTCGCGAGCACGCCGGTGGCGCGGGTAAGGAATGTGGCCGAACCACGCGCGCCGAAGACGGTTGCCGACGCGCCGCTGCCGAAGCCGGAACCGGCATCGGCACCCGCGCCGTTCTGCAGCAGGATCAGCACGATCATTGCGGCAGCGATCAGGATGTAAAACACGCTGAAAATGACGAACATGATGAGTTATCGAACCTGTTGCGCTTGATGCGCCGCGGCGCAGATTCCAAGGAAGTCGGATGCGGTCAGGGAAGCCCCGCCGATCAGTCCACCGTCCACGTCCGCCTGCGCGAACAATTCCACGGCGTTGGCCGCCTTGACGCTACCGCCGTAAAGCAGTCGGGTCAGCCGGGCAATCATAACATCTTCCTTTTCCAGTTGGCTACGAATGAAGGCATGCGCCTGCTGCGCCTGCTCCGGCGTGGCGGTACGACCGCTGCCGATGGCCCAGCATGGTTCGTAGGCGATCACCGCGGTATCGAAGCTGGCGATGCCGCTGAGCGCCAGCACCGCCGACAGTTGTCCGCCGATGACCGCCTCGGTCTGGCCCGCCTCGCGCTGCGCCAGCGATTCGCCGATGCAGAGAATCGGGGTCAGCCCGCCCGCCAGCGCCGCCGCGAACTTGCGCGCGACCAGCTCGTTGCTCTCGGCATGATGCTGGCGGCGCTCGGAATGTCCGACCAGCGCCCAACCGGCGCCGACATCGGCGAGCATGGCCGCGGAAACCTCACCGGTATACGCGCCCTGTCCGGCGTGTTCACTGACATCCTGACCGCCGATGCCCAGCCCGGTTTCACCGAACTGCAAGGCCAGCGACGCGATATAGGGGAACGGAGGAAACACCGCAACATCGATGGACGCCGGTTTGTCGGCGACGATGTCCGCCACCAGGGCATGGGCCATGGTCTGGCTGCCATGCATTTTCCAGTTGCCGGCGACGAATTTCTTGCGCATGGGCTGCTTCCGTGGCGATCGAACGGCCAGCTTAACGACGGGTGCGCGTATCGGCAATTGGCGACAAGGAAACGCCACCGCTGGCATCGACGTGGCAACCGGTCAAGAATGATCCTTCACCCGCAGGAGCTGCCATGTCGCCTTCACGCCCGCTGAGCCTTGTCACTGGCGCCTCCTCCGGCATCGGTGCCGAATTCGCGCGACAACTGGCGGCGCTTGGTCACGACCTCGTGCTGACTGCACGACGCACTGACCGGCTGGAGGCGCTGGCCGGCGAGCTGCGTGACCTTCATTGCGTCCAGGTAACGGTACTGCCCGCCGACCTCGCCGACCGCACGTCCGTGAGAGCGCTGTGCGATGCGCTGGCGGAGCGCAACCTGCAGGTGGACTGGCTGATCAACAACGCCGGCTATGGCGTGCCCGGTTCGTTTGTCGCCAGCGACTGGCAGACCCATGCAGACTCGCTGCAGGTCCTGCTGACCGCACCCACCGAACTCGCACGACGCCTGTTGCCGGCGATGCGC
>JBDTZX010000120.1:0-2276 GCA_040004895.1 Rhodanobacter sp.
AAAGCAACAGCGGTGACGTGGTCTACAAGAATGTCAGCGGCAAGGTGAGCGTTCCCAGGCAGGATGACGACTGAGATCGAATGGGTCGACAGGATCGATTCACCCTTACACCGCACAACCAGGTGATCGTGTCGTTGCCGCGTTGGCTTGCGCATTCGACAGCATTTTCAGCGAGCCTGTTCGCATGTCTCGATGATCCGCTGCCGCCGTCATGCTGCAGTCCCTGATACAGTCATCCGATGCATTGGCTGGGCGTGTCGAGCAGCATGCGCGGCGATGGCATCCGGCTGAACCTGGGGAGCGAAAATGCTGAAACGCATGCCGAAACATCCGTTCGTGTTGACGCGTTCGACAGGAAAGCCACACTCGTTGCGGCGCGCATGGCTGATGGCTGCACTGCTTGCAGTCAGTGTCGCTGCGCAGGCGCAGACACCCGATGAAACGCGCTGGCAGCGTGAGGCACAGGCGGTGACTGTCACCCGCGACGACTGGGGCATTGCCCACGTGCATGGCAGGACCGATGCCGACGCGGTGTTCGGCATGGCGTACACGCAGGCCGAAGATGACTTCAATCGCGTGGAAACCAACTACCTCAACTCGATGGGCCGGCTTGCGGAAGCCGAAGGCGAATCGGCGGTCTGGCAGGACCTGCGGATGAAGCTGTTCATCGACCCGGTCGTGCTGAAGAAGCTCTACGCGAGAAGCCCCGGCTGGCTGCAGGCGCTGATGAACAGCTGGGCGGACGGACTCAATTTCTACCTAGCCACGCACCCCGGCGTGCACCCACGCGTCATCCGGCACTTCGAACCGTGGATGGCGCTCAGCTTCAGTGAAGGCAGCATCGGCGGCGACATCGAAGACGTGGCGCTCGACCAACTCGGCGCCTTCTACGGTCATGCGCACGAAACCGTGGCGAGCGTGGCATCGCCATCCAGCTGGATCGAACCCACCGGATCGAACGGCATCGCGATCGCGCCCAAGCTCAGCGCCGAAGGACACGCGCTGCTGCTGATCAATCCGCACACCTCGTTTTTCTTCCGCTCCGAACTGCAGATGACCAGCGATGCCGGACTCGATGCCTACGGCGCAGTGACCTGGGGGCAATTCTTCGTCTACCAGGGGTTCAATCGACACATCGGCTGGATGCATACGTCCACCGGCGCGGATGTCGTCGACGAATTCGCCGAGGCGATCGTGCGCAAGGACGGCCATCTGTTTTATCGTTACGGAAAGGAACTGCGGCCGGTTGTCACACGCATGATCGCTGTGCCGTATCGTGCGAAGGACGGCTCGATGGCCGAACGACATTTCACTGTCTACGCCACGCATCACGGTCCGGTGGTACGCGAGAAGGACGGCAAGTGGATCAGCATCGCGCTGATGAACAAGCCGGTCGAGGCGCTCGAACAGAGCTGGCTGCGCACCAAAGCCGGTGACTACGCCAGTTACATGAAGGTCGCCGAGCTCAAGGCCAACTCGTCCAACAACACGATCTTCGCCGATGACAAGGGCGAGATCGCATACATGCACCCGCAGTTCATTCCGAAGCGCGACGACCGCTTCGACTACACCAAGACCGTCGATGGCAGCGACCCGGCAACAGATTGGCAAGGACTGCACGCACTGAGCGAGACGCCGCATCTGCTGAATCCGCCGAACGGCTGGATCATGAACACCAACAACTGGCCCTACTCCGCCGCCGGCCCGGACAGCCCGAAGCGGGCGGACTATCCGCGCTACATGGACACCTTCGGCGAAAACCCGCGCGGGTTGCATGCCATGCGCGTGCTGACCGGGCAGAAGAATTTCACCAAGGCTTCGCTGATCGCCGCGGCATTCGATTCCTACCTGCCCGCGTTCGCGCGGCAGATTCCCGTGCTCATTGCCGACTACGACGCGCTGCCCGCCAGCGACCCGCTCAGGCGCCAGCTGGCCGGGCAGATCGCCCTGCTGCGCGGCTGGGACTACTGCTGGGGCATCGCGTCGATGCCGACCACGCTCGCAGTGTTCTGGGGCGACACGCTGTGGGACAAGGTCAATCTCGCCGACACCTCCGAAGCGTTGACCGTGTACGACTACATGGCCGAGAAAGCCGGTGCGAAAGCCCGTCTCGGCGCACTGGCCGAAGCATCCGATCGATTGCAGAAAGACTTCGGCAGCTGGGGCGTGCCATGGGGCGAGGTGAACCGCTACCAGCGCATCAACGGTGATCTGGTCCAGCCGTTCGACGACAGCAAGTCGAGCATCCCGGTGCCGTTCGTGTCGTCGCGCTGGGG
>JBDTZX010000333.1:0-2269 GCA_040004895.1 Rhodanobacter sp.
AGGAAAAGATCCGGCAGCAAGGTCATGCCGGGCTGCACCGCGTAGCGTTCAAAATCGACCACGCCTGCCTCGCGCAGGATTTCCTCGTCGATGGCGAAATGACCGGTGTAATCGCGCGCCGGCCGCATCAGCAGCGCGTGCGCGGCATCGGCAACGATCTCCGGCTTGCGACAGTGTTCGACCTGGACGCCATCGATCATCGCGATCGCCGCCGTGGCGATGACCGTGCGCGGCCACAGCGCGTTCACTGCAATGCCTGCGTCGGCAAACTCCGCACTCATGCCCAGCACGCACAGGCTCATGCCGTATTTGGCAATCGTGTAGGCGGTATGCGGTGCGAACCATTTCGGATCCAGATTCGGCGGCGGTGACAGCATCAGCACATGCGGATTGGCCGCCTGTTTCAGATACGGAAGGCAGCACTGCGTGACGAGGAAGGTGCCACGCGTATTGACCTGATGCATCAGGTCGAAGCGCTTCATCGGCGTATCGACGGTGCTGGCCAGCCAGATCGCACTGGCATTGTTGACCACGATATCGATGCCACCGAAATGTTCGGCCGCCTGCGCCGCGGCGACGCGTACCTGGGACTCTTCGCGGATGTCCACCTGCAGGGCCAAAGCCTTTCCACCGGCGGCTTCGACCAGCGCGGCTGCGCTGTGGATGGTGCCGGGCAGCTTCGGATTCGGCACGTTGCTCTTGGCGGCAATCACAATGTTGGCGCCATCGCGGGCTGCGCGCAGCGCAATGGCCAGACCGATGCCGCGCGATGCACCGGTGATGAACAAGGTCTTGCCTGCCAGGCTGGCCATGCGGGTCGACTCCGTCGGAAAGCGGACAGTTTAGACGCTGTGGGCTCAGGCTTTCTGGAAGCGCGGCAGGATATCGCGCAGTTCGGACAGGCGAAGCAGCGGATCAGTCAACTCGAGCATGTGCTGCTGCTCGACGGCATCCAGCGGCAGCAATTCGGTCAACCGAAATCCGAGCCAGCTGGCGTCGTCATAGGCGCTACGCGGCGCGTGTCGCCATTGCGGACCCATCGTCTCGATCAACCGTTCGAGGATGCTCTGCAGCAAGGCGAACTCCACCGGTACTTCGAGTTCCGGTTCGGTCGGCCACAACTCCACGTCGCCACGCAAAAGACCGTCGGCACGGATACGACTGCGCGCGACGCGGAAACGCGAGCCACCGACCGCAACGATGCCAAGCAACCCGTCGTCGCCGGTATGGAAATCGCTGATGCGGGCAACCGTGCCGACCGCGGCAGGCAACGCCGCGAGGCCCGACTCGCTTCCTTGCAGAATCAGGCACACACCGAAGCCGGTGCCGTGGCGCGTGCATTCCCGCACCAGGTCGAGATAGCGTGGCTCGAAAATCCGCAGCTGCAGCTGCCCGTCGGGAAACAGCACGGAAGACAGCGGAAACAACGGCATCTCGACAAGTGGAATCTGGGCGGCCATGCAGCGCATTGTAGACTTCGGCCTTGCGTGTGCCATGGCCGCCTGTCGGTCTGCAAAGCTTGCACTGGACGCGGTCAGCTCATTCCCGCACATTGCGCACTCTCACACATGGAGTCGTGGCAGATGCTTCCGTCGACTGATCTGCGCGTTGCATCCCTCAAGCCGGAACAATCCGCTCCGGCCACGCCGGTACTTCGGGCACAAGGGCTGGACAAGGCGTTTCAGAAGCGCATTGTGCTGAGGCAGCTCGACTGGGACGTTCCCGCCGGACGGGTGATCGGCCTGCTCGGCAAGAATGGCGCCGGCAAGACCACCTTGCTGCGCTGCCTGCTCGGGCTGTCGCCCAGCGACGGCGGACGCATTGAACTGTTCGGTGAGCCGATGACCGAGCCCGGCGGCGAACGCCTGCACCGCATCGGCTTCGTGCCACAAAGCTTCGATCTCTTTCCATGGATGAAAGTACGCGCGTATCTGGATTTCACCGCGGCGTTCTACACGCGCTGGAACCACCCGCTGGTACAGCGGCTGTTGCAGGACTGGGAACTCGATCCACGACAGAAAATCGGCCAACTCTCGCAGGGACAGCGGCAGAAGCTGGCGATCGTGCGGGCGATCGCGCCCGATCCCGACCTGCTGGTGCTGGACGAACCGGTGGCCAGCCTCGATCCGCAGGCACGCCGCGCGTTCATGGGCGAATTGCTGGAGCTGATGCGCCACCCTGGCAAGACGGTGATCTTTTCCACCCACATCACCGCCGACCTCGAGCGCGCGGAGGCCGACATCGCGCTGCTGCGCGACGGCCGCATCCA
>JBDTZX010000539.1:0-2264 GCA_040004895.1 Rhodanobacter sp.
CGACGAGCAGATTGCGGCCACCTTCGGTGTCATGCATCAGCTTCGTCCGCACCTCGAACAGGCGGCCTATGTACCGTTGATACGCAGCCTGATGGCCAGCGAGGGACTCAGGCTGCTGGCGCTGTCTGATGACGATGTGGTGCGCGCCGTGGCGGCGTACCGGATCATGAACATGCTGTATTGCGGGCGACTGCTTTACGTGGACGACCTCGTCGCTGACGAAAGCATGCGCTCACGCGGCTACGGGTCGCAGCTGATGGCAGCGCTCAAAGAACAGGCGTGCCAGCTCGGCTGCAACGAGATACAACTCATCTCGCGCGTCACGCGGGAGCGGGCGCATCGGTTCTACTTCCGCGAAGGCTTCGGCATCGAGTGTTTCCAGTTTCGCGCCAGGCTTCCCTGAATCTCGCGCCTGGCATTCTTCGATGCTTTCCCGGTGTGACTGTTGTCGGATCTGCACTTGCCCGGTCTGAAGCCGCAGTATCAATCGGCTTGCGTGGCGGGGACAAAGTCCTGCAGATCATCCCGCTCCTCTTCCAGCTTGCGCAATTGCTCTTCGATCAACTTGCGCTGATCCTGCAAACGCAGAATCTGGTTGTCGAGTATCGTTCGCCGGTTTTCCAGAATCGTGGCCATGTTTTCTCCTCCGATATCACTCTCACTCTGATTCGATCGGGCTGTATTTCCGTGCAAGAGTTCAGTTGCACCCGCTCCATCCAACGCAGTGTCCCGATTGCGCGCCCTTACTCGATCGCTGCGATCCGATCCCTGCCCCGCTGTTTCGCTTCATAGAGCTTCCGGTCCACCGACTCGATGAAGGGCATGGCGCTGTCGTCGTTCGACGGAAGCGTGGTGCCGACCCCAAACATCAGGCGACTACTTCAGCCAGTATTCGACGGAACAATCCGGCACCGACAATCGATGTTCCACAACTGCATCAGTGTCTCCGTCCATCGATTTTTCTTGCGAAAAGGCCCCGTATCGCAGGGCCTTTTCATCGCTTCAACACATGAAATTACGCGCGCCGATCAACCGCCATTCTTCGTCAGCCACGCATCGACCGCCGGCAGTCGCTTGTTGCGCACCATCATGCGATAGGTGATGTTGGCGATGACCGTGTTGGCGACGCGACGCGAACTTGCAGCGATATGCGCATCTGAGAACGCCTTGATCTTGCCGATCATCGCCGGGTCGAACGAGCTGCCGCCGAGGGCCGGATAGAAGCGGCTGGCCGATGTCTCGTCGACCAGCTTGTCCACCTGCGCGCGATGGGCGACGGCGAAGTCGAACGCCATGTCCGGATGCTGGTAGCCGACTGCACCGATCATCCGCGCGCTGTTGGTGGCACCGGGTTCGTCGGTGAGTGCCAGCTCGAGCGCGCGCTGCGCCAGCGCATCATCCTCGGAAATCGACAGCAAGGCGTACAGCTGGTCCTTGATCAACGGGGTTTTCTCCGCCTTCGCTTCGGCATGCAGTTTGTCCCAGGTCGCGGCATCGGCCCGGCTGGCCACCAGGTCGTAGATGATCTTGCGCAGTTCCGGCGGGATCGCCTTCGGGTCGGTCGCTTGCGCCGCGTAGCGACGACGCGCTTCTCCGAGTACCGCTGGATCGCCCAGCGAACCGAGCGAGCCGATCAGCTGCATGCGCAGCAGGCCGGTCGGCGCACTTTCGCCCGGTTTCGCCTGCCAACCCAGCCGCTCGAACACCGGCGACAGCCGCGCGATGGCGAACTTGCGGAAGCGTGCCTGCCGCGCCTTGTCGCCGCGGTAGTAGAAGTCGAGACTGTTGATGCTGCCGGCCACGTCGGCCCAGATCTCCGGATCCGCATCCGCCGGCGTGGCCTTGGTCAGGTCGAGGAAATCCGACACCGGCTGCAAGCCAGCCATGCCCTCGGCCCAGCTGTCGTCCATCAGGCCCAGCTGGTCGATCGGCGCGAGCTTCGCAAAGCTGTCGCGCAGGCCGGCGAACAGGGCTGGCGCATACAAGGTGCGGTAGTAGCCGCTCTGCCCGGCGTTCACCACCACCGGACCGCAGCCTGGCACGGCCAGCGTCGCCTTGCCATCGCTGACCAGGGTGCGGGCGGCAGCACCACCGACGGCCTGCGCGATCACCGGCACCTGCCACTTCAACGCGACCTTGTCCGGGCGGTCCTTGGTGAATTCTCTCTGCGCCAGGCTCAGCGTGGTGGTACCGCCGCTGCAGGCAGCCGCGTCCACGCGGATCAGCGGAATGCCCGGCTGCAGCGTGAAGTCGTGCGCGATCGC
>JBDTZX010000469.1:0-2262 GCA_040004895.1 Rhodanobacter sp.
TCGTGCTCGAACCAGGGTTCACCGATGAACTGGTACACCGCGCGCATCGCCGCCGGCGGATTTTGCACCAGGCTTTCGTAGGTCAGCAGCAGCAGATGGCCCGGCGCGTACTGGCCGTAAAACGCATCCTTGATGGCCTGGAAGGAAAACCCCACCATCCCGCGTGGATCGGTCAGTGCCTCGACGCGCGAATACACGGTGGTGTTGGTGTCGAACCGGAATACCTTGCTGACGCTGACCGGTTGCCTGCGCACCAGCCGCTCCATGCTGTCCAGCACCCACGGCAACTGGCGCACGCAGGCGATGACCTTCGCCTCCGGAAACAGCGTGTCGAGCAGCGGCATCCGGCTGCACCACAGCCGGCTGGTATCGAACACGATGCCCGCGTCCGCGTGCCCGGTGTAGAAGTTCTCGACCAGGCCGCGCAGCAGGGCCACGCGCTGCTCATCGGAGACGTCGAACGAAAAATCGTTCTTGCTGCTCGCCTCCGCGATCACCACGCCCATGATGTCCGCCAGCGGACTGGTCATGCTGGCGCGAAAGCGCGGGTTCTGGTTGAGGATGGCGGCCAGCAGCGTGCTGCCCGAACGTGGCATCCCGGAAATGAAGTGAAACTTCCGGACCGGCTTCGTGGCATCGGAGGCGACTGGCATGGGGCACTCTCTTCTGGGTCGGTGGTGCGAGTTGCCGAAAAGCGTCCGGACAACGGCACACGGCGAATGGTACGCGGCCCGGCTATGGCGCGGGCGCGGTCGAGGCGCGGATGCGCATTTCGTAGTCGACCTCGACCATGCGGGCATCTCCCTTGTCCAGCACGCACAGCAGCAATTCCTCGGTGGCGCGCCGGCCCATCTCGCGCACCGGTTGGTGGATGGTGGTCAACGGCGGCCATACCTGGGTCGCGATCATGGTGTCATCGAAACCGCAGATGGAAATCTCGCCGGGCACCGACACGCCGGCTTCCGCGGCCGCCCAGATCGCACCGACGGCCATGTCATCGTCGGCCGCGAAGATGGCGGTGGGCCGCTGCGGCAGCGCCAGCAGCTGACGCGTGGCCGCGACGCCCGACTCGAACGAAAACTGGCCTTGAATCATGTACGCCGGGTCTTCGGTCAGGCCGGCACGCTTGAGCCCGTCGCGATAGCCGGCGAGGCGCCAGATGCCGGCGCCGTGTTCGGGATCGCCGAGAATATGTGCGATGCGGCGGTGACCCAGCGCCACCAGGTGATCGACCATCGCCGCCGCGGCTTCGCGTTCGCGCAGAATCACGCCGATGCAGTCCTTGGGGTGATGCGGCGCGATCGAGGCAAACGGAATTTCACTCTTGCGCAGGAACTCCAGCAGCTGCGGATGATCGGTGAGCGGTGGCGTGAGGATCAGCCCATCGGGGCGGTGCCGCAGCAGAATGTCCTCGACCCGCTCGACGAAATCCGTTGCCGACGAGACCAGCGGCTGCACCATCATGCTGTAGTGCTGCGCCTCGCACGCCTCCAGTACGCCAGCCTGCACTTCCATGATGTAGCTGGGCGAACGATTGTCGTAGAGCAGGCCGACCATGAACGAGCGGTTGGTCGCCAGGCTGCGCGCCGAAGTGAGTGGCCGGTAGTTGTGTTCCGCGACGGCGGCCAGCACGCGCTGGCGCATGACGTCGCGCACGTTCGGCTCGTTGTTGAGCACGCGCGAAACAGTCTTGGTCGAGGTGCCCGCGGTGCGGGCGACGTCGTCGATGGTCACACGCGTCATGAAGGTCTGGCCGGATTCAATGATTCGTTCCCTGCGAAGCATCCATCGGCACGCTGCGGCCGGGAACGTTCCAGCCGCTCACTTCGATGACAGGTGCCGCCGTTGCCTGTGCTGCGTAACGCGCGGTCAGCGTAAGCGACTCGCCAGGCCACAGCGTGACGTCATTGTCGCTCCACAGGATCGGCAACGCGAGGTCACCGTGCGCCGCGCGCCGAATCGCCACGTGCTGGAACAACGCCACCGCCTTCGAAGACGCGGGTACCGTCAGCGTGACCTTCACCACGTTTTCGCCGCCCTCGCGTTGCACGGTCGCGTGTACTTCGTTCGTCGCGGTGGGCAGCGACCGCAACGCGGTCAGGTCCGCGTACTTCGTGACCGGCGTGAGGTACCAGTTCGAATGTGCCCAGTCGAGTTCATCCGTCTGGGTGGAAAGCCAGTAGACGTTGCGGCTGATCGGTTGGCCGTCGGCGGAAGTCAATGCGAGTTCGATGAACCAGGTGGGCGACAAGCCGGTCAGCG
>JBDTZX010000199.1:0-2259 GCA_040004895.1 Rhodanobacter sp.
TCGGCGGCACGCTTGAAGCGTTCGTACTCCTGCAGCCGCCGTACCAGTTCGGCCCGCGGATCGTCTTCCAGTCCTTCCTCGGCGGGTGGCCGCGGCAACAGCAGCCGCGATTTGATCTCCGCCAGGATCGCAGCCATCAACAGATATTCGGCGGCCAGCTCCAGCCGCATCACATCGTGCATCAGCTCGATGTAGGTCATGTACTGCCGGGTGATCTCGGCAACCGGGATATCCAGGATGTCCAGATTCTGCCGGCGGATCAGGTACAGCAGCAAGTCCAGCGGGCCCTCGAACGCCTCAAGGATGACCTCGAGCGCGTCCGGCGGGATGTAAAGATCCTGCGGCATCTGCAGCATGGGCAGGCCGCGCACGATGGCCAGCGGCATTTCCTGCTGTTGCGGTACCGACGCGAAGACATCCTGCGTGGTGGTGACCAGGCTGTGTGGCTCGACTGGCTCGGTGCTCATCAATGCATGTCGTCGGGCCGCCTTCAGCGGCTGGCAGTGCGTTCTGGAGGTTCGGACTCACTCCACCACGTGGAAGGGTCCGTGCTTGAAACAAGGCAGTGAAACAAGATTCCCGGGTACCGCAATCTTCGACATCTTGACCGCGACGCGTCAGGCATGAGCATCACGACGGGCGTGACGAAGCCACTCAGCAGTGGTTCGGTCAAGCGATCACAAGCGACCGATGCGAGCAGGATCCGGGTTGTCAGCCGCGGCAAGGACGCAAGCAGTCAAGGTGGCGAGTAGCGACGCCACGGAATATTCAAGGTTTCGGTTCGATCGCTTCAGTGGGATCCACTGGCTGACGGCGCTGCCGACAAACAGGATTCCATGGAGCCAAGCGTTGCCAAAGAGTAATGGCTCGCTCTGGACAAGTCCAGCCGGCCAGCGGCGGCAGTTAAAGTGGATTGTCCTTGTCGCAGCAACAGTTCTCCACGTGGTCAGGGATGCCAGATGCGGAGATGGGGGATTTGACTCCATCAATCCGTGGGCGGCAAGTGACCTAATATGACGTGCGGGGAGGCCCGGAGATCGTCGCCCGCGACCGTCTGCAAGTCGGAGGAAGGGAGAAATGTGGCCAGTTCGCTGCTGGATTCCAGCCGAAACGTGCCGAAAGCTTGTGCAGTGCACCGATCGGACCATGCACCGCAGCCCAGCGGTTTGTGCGGCTGCATGCCCTGTTGCGCAGCGGTCGGGACGACGAACGCGGGAGAGATGTCCGTATGCAAAAGCAGGTGCCTTGCACGTCGGATGCACGCGATTGGCTCGCACAGCGATGAACCCCGAAGGCCGGAGGTGAGCGACGACTTCGTCTGATGGCACGCCGATTGCTTTACTACCCACGTCAAACGCCGTCGTGGTCACGACGGGATCTGGCTGGAGCCAGTCGACGAACTTCAGGGACAGGGCACGGGGATGTGATGCACCGGCGCGTGGGTTCACGCGACAGGACGATTTCAGGATGATCGAAAAAGACGTCTTTGCCAGCGGCGGACGTCAGGGCATTCAAGGAAAAACACGGAAATGATGATCGACAAGAATGGACAGGGTGGCGGCGAACCGGAGCAACTGCGTCCGGCGCGCATGCAGATCGAGACGACGGTGCTGATGAGCCGCCACGGCGAATCGCACCCGACGGAGCTGGTCGACATTTCGGCGACCGGCGCGTTGTTGCGACGTCCGCTCGGCTGGGCCGGCGAAGTGGGGCAGAGCTGGGTGCTCGACATGATCTTCGGTCACAATCTGCATATCCACCTGGAAGCGGCCGTCGCACGCGTCTCCGATCACCATATCGGTTTTTCCTACAACCGCATTCCCGAAGACAAGCAGGTGCCGTTGTGGAATCTGCTCGGCGGCTACGCCGACATTCTGGAGTACTGGAAGGACAGCTGACAGGAATGTCGCCGTCCAGACAAAGCGCCCGCGTCCCGCGGGCGTTTTGGTATCAGGCCGCGGCCTTCTTTTCGTCGCGCAACTCGCGGCGGAGGATCTTGCCCACGTTGGTCTTGGGCAGCGAATCGCGGAACTCGATCAGTTTGGGCCGCTTGTAGCCGGTGAGATTCTCGCGACAGAACTGGCGCAGCGCTTCTTCGGTCAGGTTTGGATCCTTGCGCACCACGAACAGCTTCACCACTTCACCGGAATGCTCGTCCGGCACGCCGACAGCCGCCACTTCGAGCACGCCGGGATGCTGCATCACGATGTCCTCGACCTCGTTCGGGTACACGTTGAAGCCGGACACCAGGATCATGTC
>JBDTZX010000198.1:0-2258 GCA_040004895.1 Rhodanobacter sp.
GCGCCGGGGCCGGACAATTCCTCCGCGCCGCCGCAAAGCATCATGGTCTGCTTGCCGTGCTGGATCGCCTCGAAGCCGTAGCCGATCGCCTGGCTGCCCGAGGTGCAGGCACTGGAGGTGGGAATCACCCGCCCCTTGAGGCCGAAGAACACACCGACGTTGACCGCGGTGGTATGCGCCATCATCTGGATGTAGCTGGTGGCGGTGACGCCCTGCATCGAGCCGGTGTCGAGCATATGCCCGACCACGCGCACCGGTTCGATGCTGCCGCCGGACGAACCGTAGGCCACGCCCATGCGGCCGTCGCGGATGATCGCCTCATCCAGCAGCCCGGCATCGCGCAGCGCGTGCTCGCTGGCGGCGACGGCGAGCTGCGCCACCCGACCCATCGAACGGGTCAGTCGTCGCGGCCAGGCGGGCAGGGTGAAATCGTCGACCGGGCAACCGAGGCGGCTGTTCAGCGCGTCGAAGTAGTCCCACTCGGGCATGCGTCGTACCGCATTGCGACCTTCGCGCAGGCGCGACTCGATCTGCGCCCAGTCGTGGCCGAGCGCGGTGATGCCGCCCATGCCGGTGATCACCACGCGCTTCATCGTTGCGGGTTCCTGGAAAAGAAGAACGCCATGCTTGCAGAAACCCGCAACCAGGGTCGGTCGGTCGCTGCCGACATCGTGCCACTCAGGCGACGCATGCCGCGTCTCCGTGAAAACGTCGCCACAGAAGTTGCGGCGCACGCGGCAGCATGCCCAGCAGCAGGCGCAGGTGCATCACGGTGATGCGCACGTTGTCATGCAGCATGCGAAAGTGCGACAGGCCATCCGGCGGATAGATCACCTTGGTCGGCAGATTGCGTACCGGTACGCCGCGCCAGAACAGTCGCACGGCGGCCTCGGTGTCGAAATCCATGCGGGCCGGGAACGGCGCGCGCGCGATTTCCGCGCAGGTTGCCTGCAATGGATACAGCCGATAGCCGCACATCGAATCGTCGATCGCCAGCGACAGCGTTTCGATCCATACGCAGACATGGGTGAGGTAGCGACCGTACAGTCGTGCCTTGGGCACGCTGTCGTCGTAGATCGCGCGGCCGCAGATCATCGCCTGTGGATGCGCGCGAGCCTCGGCGATGAAGCGCGGCGCATCGGCGGTGTCGTGCTGACCATCCGCATCGATCTGCAGCGCATGCGTATAACCCGCGTCGCGTGCGGCGAGCAGGCCGGCAGCCAGCGCGCACCCCTTGCCCTGGTTGTGCGGCAGCCGCAGCAGTCGGACATCGGATGCCGAATCGACGAGCCGGTCGAGCACATCGCGCGTCGGTGCATCGCTGCCGTCGTCCACGATCAGCACCGGCAAGCCGTGCGCGCGCAGCGCCTGCACGGTGCGGGCAATCGTGTCCTTGTGGTTGTAGATCGGGATCAGCGCGCAGGGAACGAAGCGTTCAGCAGTGGCTGGCATGTGATGCAGCCGTGCAACGTCAGCGGGCGAGCAGGGCGTGCACGGTAGCGATCACGTCGCCGACGGTACGCACGCTCTTGAAGTCCTCGGGCTTGATGCGCATGCCGGTCATCTCCTGCACCTGGATCGCCAGATCCACCGCATCGATGCTGTCCAGTTCCAGCTCGCTGAAAAGCTGCGCCGAAGGCGTGACACGCGCCGGATCGATCTCGAAGGTGTCGCGCAGCACTTCCCTGAGCCTGTCCAGGATGTCCTCGTCGCTGATCCCTGCTGCCATCATCGTGCTCATAACTCGTCGCCTGCTCTTGTCCCGGTCAATCCATGCGCCAAGCGCCACGTGCCTGGATATCCCCGCGCCGGCTGCGAGTCGCGCGCCGGCTCATGGCATCCCCAGATGTACCCGAAACCATCGGCTTCGGAACGTGCCCACCGGCCTGGGCCGGTCTGTCCCGCGAAGCGGACCCCCTTCACACCTTGCCCTTGTCAGGCAACGGCTTAAATGTGAACAATACGTTGTGTAGTGTAGCAGAATCGCCGCGAGCGTCAGCCGCCAGAGATGGCCAGCAGAACGCAGGCGATGGCCTTCACACATGAAAAAGCCGCCAGAATCCCGGCGGCCGTTTCGATCGACACGCAGTCCTTTACTGGCCGCGCATGCGACCCTGGAAGCGGGTGCCGTTGTTGCCCATGTGCGGCAGCTTGATCTTGCCGATGGCGCTGATCCGCTCCTCGGCCAGACGGTCGGCGGCCAGGTAGGTCGGCACGTTCTGGGTCTTGCTGATCTCGAAGATGCGCCCGAGGTTGTA
>JBDTZX010000485.1:0-7472 GCA_040004895.1 Rhodanobacter sp.
CAGATCAAGCTGGACGAACTCATTCGCAGCAGCCGTGCGCACAATGCACTGCTCGCGTTGGAAGAGCTCGACGACGTGACGCTGGAAAGGATCCGCCGGCACTACTGCAATCTGGCGGAGAAGGGGCGCAGCGAGCTGGACAACGTCGAGGAAGCGCTGGCTGCCGATCCGGATTGAGCCGCGTTGTGCGCCGCGCTCCGCGGATCAGGTCAGCGCAGGCACCGGCCGCCGCTGCCGCGGCAGGTGGCTGACCAGGAACTCCATCTGGTCGGCCAGGATATTTCGGTTGGACAGGATCAGGTGCTCGACCCAGCTGGGCCGATACGGCACCGCCAGCAACGGCATGTGCGCCTGCTGCGGCGTGCGGTTGCTCTTCTTCAGGTTGCAGGCCAGGCAGGCGCTGACCACGTTCTCCCATTCGTCGCGGCCACCCTTGGACACCGGCAGCACGTGATCGCGGGTGAGTTCGCCACGGTTGTAGTGGCTGCCGCAGTACAGGCAGATGTGCCGATCGCGGGCGAACAGCGCGGTATTGGTCAGCGCGGGTGCCGGATCGATTGCGTGGTCGCGGCAATGGCCGGTGCTGGCGATGATCGGATGCAGCTGCATCAGGCTCTGGCTGCCGGCGCGGTTGATGCCGCCGTGCACGGTCAGGCAGGGATCGCCCAAGGTCCAGGCCACCGCGTCGCGGACATACAGGCAAATCGCATCCTGCCAGCTGATCCAGTCAAGGATGCGGCCGGCGGCGTCCAGCGACAGTAGCCGGGTCGAATGGAGATCGGACCGGTGCGGCACTTCCATCAGCATGTAGACCGTCCTTCAGCCAGGGCTTCGAGAGAGCGTTTCGGCAATGCAAGATGTCCCATTCGGGCCAGCATAGAGCAATTTGGTTGCAGTTCCATGCAAAGTCCCGGCGTGACGCCATCGGCGCCGGGTCGCTCCGGCACGGCGGCGCTGATATGATTGGCGATCAACACAGACCCCACGCCGGGTTTGGGAGGGGGAGCTTCGGTGGCGACCCCGGCACGGCGGGGCAGAGGTATAGACGTGGCTGAAGTTCTTTTCTACGAGCGCCCGGTTCCGCTCAACCGTACCGAACACAAGGACCTTCGCCTGAAGGCCGTGGCGAACGTCAAGTTCGCGATGAACGCGCATTCGGTGCCGCTGACGGGTGCGGAGTTCGGCATTGCCGCACGCGACCTGCTGATCGTGTTCGCCGGCAGCGGCATGGCCGATTCCGGCCCGGTCGCGCTGCTCGGTCTGCGCCAGAATGAAAACCTCTACGTCGACGCCGACGGCCAGTGGGCGGCGAACACGTACATGCCCGCGTTCGTGCGCCGTTATCCGTTCGTGCTGGCCGAAAAGCCGGAAGGACAGGAAGGCGATGACTTCACCGTGTTCCTCGACGAACACTATGAAGGCTTCAATGCGAACGAAGGCGAGCGCCTGTTCAAGGAAGACGGGACCGACACCGAGATGCTGACCAGTGCCGTGGGTTTCCTCGGCGAGTTCCAGCAGAACGTGGCGCGCACCAAGAGCTTCATGCAGCTGTTGAACAAACATGACCTGCTCGAACCGCGCAACGTGCGCCTGCAGAAAGACGGCAAGGATGGACAGGAAGGCAAGGCGATCAACCTCAACGGCCTGTTTGTCGTCAACGAGGAAAAGCTGCGCGCGCTTGACGAGAAGACCACCCACGAACTGATGCGCGAAGGCGTTTTGGGCTGGGTCTATGCGCACCTGCTGTCGCTGGCCAACATCGATCGCCTTGCCGCAAGGTTGAGCGATCGCGAGCAGGCCGAAGAGGCCGCCAGCGCGACCAAGAACTAGCCGTTCGAATCGTCGCAGCCGTTTCAGCGGTTGCAGTCGAACGCCGGGAATGAGAGAGATGGTGCGCAGGCACCATCTTTTTTTGTGCCGGCCATTCCGTTCCCTGTGCACACGACCTTGCCGCATCCGGAGATCGACGGAATACTCGGCGTCTGTAAAGGAGTGCTCCCATGAAATATCACGGCAGCTGCCATTGTGGCCGGATCGCGTACGACGTCGAAGGTGATCTGCAGACGGTGATGGAATGCAACTGCTCGCACTGCAGTCGCAAGGGCTATCTGCTGTGGTTCGTACCGCGCGAGAGCTTCGTCTTGAGCACGCCGGACGCAGCGATCACCACCTATCGGTTCAACAAGCATGTCATCGAGCATCAGTTCTGCGCCCACTGTGGCTGCGCGCCCTTTGCACTGGGCGCAGGTCCGGGTGGCAAGCCGATGGCCTCGATCAATGTGCGTTGCCTGGAAGGTGTCGAGCTTGCCGGCCTCGAGGTCAAGCCGATTGATGGACGAAGCTTTTGAGGCCGCGGAACCAACGTTTCAACGCACCGGCTTGACCAGGCGCAGCAGGTCGGTCGCATAGCCGCAGGACTCGTACAGCGCGCGCGCGCGTTCGTTGCCCGGGAACACCGCCAGCGTCACCAGCGCGCAATGATGCTCTCGCGCCCATTCTTCCGCGTGCGCCATCAGCGCCCGACCGACGCCATGCCCTTCATGGTCGGGCGCCACCGCCACGTTGTTGATGTGGCAGTTGGTGCGCCCGTTGAAGAAGTCCTGGGTCTTCTGCAGTTCGATGAAGCCGACCCGTTTACCGTCGGCGGCTTCGGCCACGAACAGAAAATGGTTGGCCGGCTGGTCTTCCAGATGCCGACCGAGATCGTCGCGGATGCCTTCGATGCATTCGTTCCGCCGCCGCCATGGCGGCAAGCTGAAATCGACGAAGCGGGGTACCTGCGCGAGGATGAAATCGTCATCGTCTTCGGCCAGACGGATCAGCAGCGGTGGGCGGGACATGGGCATCGATAGCGGAGAGTGACAGTCAGTTTCTACACCTTGCGCATGCTGCGCGAAAGTCCCGGACGACGGCCTGTCGGCATGCCAGACAGACAACCGACGCGTGTATATTCTGCAAAGATCGCGACATGCGCCCGTGGCTGCGTGGATGCGAACCCGTCGATTGGATCCACAAAAAGGATAGCGTCGTGCCGACCACCACCCGCCGCATCCATCTGCAGACCGCTGACGACCAGGTGCTCGAACAGGGCATGCGGGACATCCAGCGCGAACTGAAACTGCCGCAGGAATTCCCGCCGGAGGTCGAGGCCGCTGCGGCGTTGGCCGCCGCGCAACCTCGGCTGCCACCACTGGACCGCACCGACATCCCGTTCGTCACCATCGATCCGCCCGAATCGATGGACCTGGACCAGGCGATGTACGTCGAGCGCTCCGACGTCGGTCATCGCGTCTACTACGCGATCGCCGACGTTGCGGCCTTCGTCACTGCCGGAGACCCGATCGACCTCGAAGCGAACCGTCGCGGCGAAACGCTGTACGGCGCCGACGCGAAGATTCCGCTGCATCCGAAGCTGCTGTCCGAAGGCGCGACCTCGCTGCTGCCGGATCAGCTGCGCCCGGCACTGCTGTGGACGATCGACCTGGACAAGACCGGCGAGATCGTCGGCATCGATGTGCGCCGCGCGCGCGTGAAGAGCCGCGCCAAGCTCGACTACGCCGGTGTGCAGCAACGGATCGATGCCGGCAGCGCCGAGCCGATGTGGGCGGTGCTGCGCGAGATCGGCGAAGTGCGCAAGCAGCGCGAGCAGGCGCGTGGTGGCATCAGCCTGCCCCTGCCCGAGCAGGAGATCAGCGTGGCCGATGGGCAATGGACACTGTCGTTCCGCGCACGCCTCGCGGTGGAGGACTGGAACGAACAGATCTCGCTGCTCACCGGCATGGCGGCGGCGCGGCTGATGGTGCAGGCAAAAGTGGGTCTGCTGCGGACTTTGCCGCCGCCGCAGTCGCACGACC
This sequence comes from Rhodanobacter sp., assembly GCA_040004895.1. Classification (GTDB taxonomy): domain Bacteria; phylum Pseudomonadota; class Gammaproteobacteria; order Xanthomonadales; family Rhodanobacteraceae; genus Rhodanobacter. The sequence continues at coordinate 3,855 of JBDTZX010000485.1, forward strand.
TCGACCGCCTGCGCATTACCGCCCGCGTGCTCGGCATCGACTGGCCGTCCGGCATGGGCTATCCCGCTTTCATCCGTTCGCTCGATCCATCCAGGGATGCGCACGTGGCCATGCTGACCACCTCCACGTCGGTGTTGCGCGGCGCCGGCTATGTCGCCTTCGACGGCACCCTGCCGGCGCAGCCGATGCAGTCGGCGATCGCCGCGGAATATACCCACGCCACGGCGCCGCTGCGGCGACTGGTCGATCGCTACACCGGTGAGGTCTGTGTGGCGCTGTGTGCGAAACAGCCGGTACCGGAATGGGTGCTGGTCGCATTGCCCGGGTTGCCGGCCACCATGCAGGCGTCTGGCCACCGCGCCAGCCAGTACGAAAAAGCCGTGCTCGACCTGGCCGAAGCCGCCGCACTGTCGTCGCGGGTGGGCGAAACGTTCGACGGCGCAATCGTCGAAGTGTCCTCGAAGGATCCACGCAACGGCATCGTGATGTTGCACGATCCGGCGGTCGAGGCCGCTGTCGCCGGCACGAACACGCTGCCGCTGGGCGCCGACGTCACGGTCAAGCTGGTCGAGGCAGATCCGGTGCGCCGATTGACACATTTCGAATGGAACGGCTGAATCGCGGCTTCGATCAATGCGACTTCGCGCGGATCGCCGCCGAGAAATCCTCGCTGGCCGTGCTGTGTTTCGCCTGGTCGGTGATGCGCGCCCGCGCGCGCCACTGGTCGATTGACAGCGTGTGGTCCAGCACGCCCACCTTGTAGAGATACTCGGGCAGATAGCCGGTCAGCAGCAGGCGCATGTCCCACGGCAGTCCGGGATCGATCCGCCGCGCCATCCGATACACGATCGTGGTGCAGTTGGAGGTGATCGTGTTGTAGAACGCCGGCTGGCCATGCAGCTTGTTCGCGGCATCCACGTACGAAAGGAACAGCGAACGCATGGTGGCCTTGTCCATGCGCAGCGGATACAGATAGTCGTCTTCGCCGCGCACGTTGGTGCGCACGCGGATGATGTCGCGTTCGTCGGCGGCAACCAGGATCGTCTCGAACTGGCGGAAGAAGCCGCCAATTGACGAATACTGGTCGCCGCGTTTCTTGCGGATCTCCACCGAAAAAACCACATGGCTGCCATCGTCGAAACCGAACGAAATCATCGCGTGCGCGATCGCCTTGCTGCCCCAGTAGGACAGCACGGCATCCGCCGTAGCCAGCCGGTCGAGATCATAGCGTCGCGTGTCCCAGCGCACGTCGTAGTCGTTGTCCGTGCGCCAGGTGAAGTCGCGCACGTTCTGCAAGGTGACTTCGTTGCCCTGCACAGTGCCGGTGAGCATGCGTGCGACATCGTCCGACCAGACGCGGTGATTGGACGGCGAAATGCTCGCCCACCACAACAGCAACACCCCAAAGGTCACCGCGTAGACGCCCAGCGGCATCCAGCTCCTGCGGCTGATCGCCAGAGCGGCGAGGGCGATCACCAGCAGCACCCACGCCGCGCTTCCCGCGCTTCGCCCCACGGTACCGCCCGGCAGCTGATACCAGAGCGCGAACGCACCCCACGCACCAGACACAAAGGTGATCAGGCCGGCCAGCACGATGAGCACGCCGCGGCCGATCATCCAGTGCTTCTTGGTCATTTCGCGTCCGTCATGGCAGCCGATGCGCAAGCGTGCGGCTTTGATCGCGGGAAGACAATGCCTGCCCCCGCATGGCGTTTGCTCCCGGCCAGCGCAGGCTATGGCTACAATCCTCCGGGCAGCCGGCGGAAGGGCGACACGCAGCATGCACAACCAGACGCGCAAGTGGATCGGGCGATCGGCCTTGCTGGCCGCGTCGCTGTGTCTCGGCGCGTGCGCGATGGTCGGCGTCAGCAGCATCAAGCCGCACGACTATGTCACCGAGCGGCGCGCCGATACGCTCGGCAATGGCCGTCTGAGCGATGGCTCGACGCAGGCGCTCAACGTGGTGGCACTGACCGCCGATCTGTGTGTGCGCGACTTCAGCGACTGCTCGCAAACGCTCGCCGGTTCGGCCGGACTCACCGATGAGCAGCGCCTGTCGACGCTTTCCGAGCTGTGGATGGCCAGGGCGCTGCGGATCGATCCGGCCAAATCCGGCGTACCGATGGAGGATGTCGCGCTCAATGCCTACCTGCAGTCCGCACGCTTTGCCTATGCGTATCTTTTCTACACCGCGCGCCAGCCATCCGAGCGCGCGTTCGAGCTGCGCCAGGTACAGGTGATCGGCTTCTACAATTTTGCCGTGCAGCGTGCGGTGCAGCGGTTCTTCCACGTGCTGCCGCAACTCGGTACGCAATGGACGCAGACGTCGCTGGCCGGCTGGACCGTGTTGCGGCCGCAGAGCGACATGCACCTTGCCGGCGACGCGCGCGTGCCGACCGAGCTGCTGCCTGCATCGAACCTGCGCTTCAATGGCTTGCGCAACGTCTACCAGCGTGACGGTTTTGGTGCGGAGTTCGTGGCTGTCGCGCCGGCGCAAGCACCCGCCGCCGAGGTGCCGTGGCGTGATCCGGATTATGTGTCGATGACCGGCGCGCTGGTCTTCGACGGCGACAGGCTGGCCGGCGTGCTGGCCACGACAAGCGTGCGATTGCTGGCGCGCGATCCGTACCGCGACGGCACCCTGACCATCGGCGGTCGGGTGGTGCCGCTGGGCGCCAATTTCACCGCAGCCTATGGCGTGTGGCTGGCGCGTTCGGGCTTTGCCGGCCAGTCGATCCGCTCGTTGCTCGGTCGCGAAGGCGGCATCACCACGCCGCGCGTGCTGCTGATGCAGCCGTACGATCCGGACCGGCTCACGGTAGTGATGCTGCACGGGCTGGCCAGCAGTCCGGAAGCGTGGATCAACGTGGCCAACGAGGTGATGGGTGATGAGAACCTGCGCCGCAACTACCAGGTGTGGGAGGTCTACTACCCGACCAATGCGCCGGTCGCGGTGAACCTCGCCCAGATCCGCCAGGCACTGCAGGCGACGCTGCATCACTTCGATCCCTCGGGCACCGCGCGCGCATCGAACAACATGGTGCTGGTTGGGCACAGCATGGGTGGAGTGATCGCACGACTGCTGGTGTGCTCCAGCGGCGACAAGCTTTGGAGCGTAGTGCCCGCACGCACGGATCTGTCGCCGGAAAAACGCGCGCGGCTGCGCCAGCGGCTCGCGCCGTATTTCCAGTTCACACCGATGCCGCAGTTCACCCGCGCCGTGTTCCTCGCCTCGCCGCATCGCGGCACGCCGTACGCGCAGCACCGCATCGCGCGCTGGATCGGCAACCTGATCCGCCTGCCGGTCAACGTGCTCAAGCAGGTGGCGAGCCTTTCCGATCTGCTGAAAAGCGATGGTGGTACCGGCACCACGCCGATCCGCGTGCCCAATGCCATCGACAACCTCAGCGATACCGATCCCTTCATCGTTGCATCCGAGAATCTGCCGATCTCGCCTGACGTGCGATATCACACCATCGTCGGCGTCTACAAACCCACCGGCCCGCTGCAGACCAGCAGCGATGGCGTGGTTCCTTACACCAGCGCGCATCTGGACGGCGCGGAATCCGAACTGGCGATTCCTTCATGGCACAGTGTGCAGGACAAGCCGGCGGCGAT
>JBDTZX010000138.1:0-2238 GCA_040004895.1 Rhodanobacter sp.
GCCGCGAAGTGATGTGGCTGCGCCGGGTCGAGGAATTACCGCAAAAGGAAGTGGCGCTGCGCATGGGTATCGGCGAGAAGACAGTGGAGAAGCAGGTCGCCAAGGGCATGCGCTTGATCGCAGAGTATTTCTACGGCGGCGGCCACACGCACGCGCGGCGACGCGCAGTGGCAGACGCCGGGCATAGGGATGGTGATGGCCAGCAGCAGACAGATTGAATGGATCGCCTCCGCGTGGCTGAGCCGGCGCGATGCAGAGGAGTGGTCCACGCATGACCAGTCGCAATTGGATGCTTGGCTGCGCGAGTCCACCGCTCACCGCGTGGCCTATCTGCGTCTTGGCGCCGCATGGCGGCAGAGCGATCGCCTGAAAGCGCTGGGCGCGGGCGTGCCTGCGGGCAGCGTCCCCGAACGCGGCGCATGGGGACTGCCGGCGTCTTCAGAACCCCGCGACGCGCGACCGGACGAGGAAATCGGTACTCGGCCTGCCCTTCTCGCGACGACCAGTGCACCCCGACATTCCGCTTCCACGCCGCGCCTCACTCGCAAGGCATCGAGCAGGCCCCGACGCAAACTGCTTCGCTATGCCACAGCCGCTTTGGTCATGCTGGCACTTGCTTCGCTGACGCTGGGCTGGCGGCACTATTCGTCGGTGGATCAGTCTTCCTATCGCACCGCCATCGGCGGCCTGCAGGACGTTTCGCTGCCAGACGGCTCGGTGATCACGCTGAGCAGCGACAGCCGCATTCTGGTCACGCTTTCCCGTCATGAGCGTCGCATCGATCTGCAACAAGGCGAGGCTTTCTTCAAGGTCGCCAAGGATTCCGGCCGCCCGTTCGTGGTCAGTGCCGGTGATCGCCGCGCGATTGCCGTTGGCACGCGTTACGACGTGCGCCGCGATGCGACCGATCTGCGCGTCATCGTGACCCAGGGTGTGGTGCGGCTGGAGTCTGACAACGGACCGGGCGGACAGCGTTTGCCGACCACCCTGCTGCCAGCCGGCAGCATCGCGCTGGCCAGCGATGCCGGCGTGGTGGTCAGCTCGGGCCCGGTGCAGCAGGCGGAGGAACTGCTCAACTGGCGCGACGGCTTCATCTCCTTCCACAACACGCCGCTCAGCGCGGCGGTGGCCGAGTTCAATCGCTATAACCAGCGCCGCATCGTGATCGACGATGCCTCGATCGGCGCCATGCGCGTGGGCGGAAATTTCCGCTGGTCCAACGCGGACAGCTTCGTGCGGCTGCTGGAACTGGGCTTTCCGGTTCGCGCCGAACGCGGCAAGCAGACCATCGTTCTGAAGCGTCGCTAGCCGGCGCCGTTTCATCAGCAACCAGTGGTGCGCTCAACAAATAAAAAGTGACAGGCGGGATTTGCTGCACACATTCGTCACGCTAAACATGGCGCCACCGTAAGCGCCGCCCTGGGGAGAGGGTGACCATGAACCGACCGTTTCGCACCACGCTGCTTGCCTTGGCCTGCTCGGCTGCGTTCGCAGTGCAGGCACAGACCGACACCGTTCGATCACTGCACATCCCGTCCGGCAATCTGGTCACTGCGCTCGACGCGCTCGCCAAGCAGACCGGCGCGCAATTCATCTATCAGGAAGACCAGCTGCGCGGACTGCAGACGCAAGGTGTCGACGGCAACATATCGACCGACGACGCGCTGAAACGACTGCTGGCCGGCAGCGGCTACACCGTCCGCCATGATGCCTCGGGCGCCATGGTCATCGTGAAAGGCGCCGGCCCACGCACCCCAGCGCCGCGCGCAACGCGCGCCGCCACCGCGCCAGACACCGGCAATCCGCAGGCAGCCACCCGACTGGAAGCGGTGGTGGTCACCGGTTCGCGCATTCCGCGGGCGCAGGTCGAAGGCCCGGCGCCGGTCACCACGATCACCGCGCAGGACATCCGCAACAACGGCTTCGCCACGGTGGCGGACGTGATGACTTCGCTGACCCAGAACCTTGGCGCGCTGGACAGCAACCAGAACACCGACGGCTTTTCCCCCGGCGCACAGGCCGTCGACCTGCGCGGCCTGGGTCCGAACCACACGCTGGTGCTGGTTAACGGCCGGCGCATCGCGGACTACCCGCAGTCCTACGGCGGCAACAGCAACTTCACCGACATCTCGAATCTGCCGACCTCCCTGATCGACCGGGTGGAAATCCTCAGCGGCAGCGCGTCGGCGATCTACGGTTCGGACGCGATCTCCGGCGTGATCAATTTCATCCTGAAGA
>JBDTZX010000173.1:0-2232 GCA_040004895.1 Rhodanobacter sp.
ACCGGCCTGCGTTTCAACATCGGCCGCATCGAAGGCGGCATCAAGGCCAACATGATCGCGCCCGCCGCCGAGCTGCGTTTCGGTTGCCGGCCGCTGCCGACGATGGATCCGGACCGGCTGCTTGAAAAATTCCGTACCCTCGGCGATTCACCACCCGCGGAATTCGCCGAGACCTTCCGCGGCGCCTCGCTGCCGGCCGGTGATACCGCGCGGGCGGAAGAGCGCCGACTTGCCGCGCGCGACATCGCCGACGAACTGGAGCTGCCGATCGGCAACGCGGTGGACTTCTGGACCGAGGCGGCGCTGTTCTCGGCCGCCGGCCATATCGCCTTCGTCTACGGTCCCGGCGACATTGCCCAGGCGCACAGCGCCGATGAATGGGTGACGCTCGAGCAGTTGCAGCAATACGCCGACAACATCTACCGGATAGTCAGCAGTGGAAACGCATAAGCACACACGAAAGACCATCGTGCGCCTGCTCTCGAGCATGGGCAGCGCGAAGGAAATCCAGCAATACCTCAAGCGCTTCTCGCAGCTCGATGCAAAACGCTTCGCCGTGGTCAAGGTCGGCGGCGCCGTGTTGCGCGACGATCTGCCTGATCTCACCTCCTCGCTGACCTTTCTGCAGCAGGTCGGTCTCACCCCGATCGTGCTGCATGGTGCCGGTCCGCAACTCGACGAGGAGCTTTCCGCCGCCGGCATCGAGAAGCAAACCATCAACGGGCTGCGGGTGACTTCACCCAAGGCGCTGGCGATCGTGCGGCGGGTGTTCCAGCAGCAGAACCTGCGCCTGGTCGAGGCGTTGCAGTCGATGGATACGCGCGCCACCTCAGTACCCTCGGGGGTGTTCACCGCCAGCTACCTCGACCCGGAAGTTTACGGACTGGTGGGACAGGTGGAGAGCATCAACCTGGCGCCGATCGATGCCAGCCTGCGTGCCGGCTCGATTCCGGTGATCGCCAGTCTGGGCGAAACCGAACAGGGCCAGATCCTCAACATCAATGCGGATTTCGCCGCCAACGAACTGGTGCGGGTACTGCAGCCGTACAAGATCATCTTCCTCACCGGCACCGGCGGACTGCTCGACGGGGATGGCCAGCTGATCGACTCGATCAACCTGTCCACCGAGTATGAGCAGCTGATGCAACAGCCATGGCTGCATTCGGGCATGCGCGTGAAGATCGAACAGATCGCGGACCTGCTGCAGAATCTGCCGCTGACCTCGTCGGTATCGATCACGCGACCGTCGGAGCTGGCCAAGGAATTGTTCACTCACAAGGGTTCCGGCACGCTGGTCCGGCGCGGCGAGAAAGTGCAGCGCCACGACTCGTGGGATGGCGTCGACCTGGCGCGCATGCGCGAACTGATCGAGTCGAGCTTCGGCCGCACGCTGGTGGACGATTATTTCGAGCGCACCACACCGTTGCGGATCTACGTCAGCGAAAACTATCGCGCCGCGATGATCCTGGTCGAGGTGGACGGTCTGGTCTACCTGGACAAGTTCGCCGTGCTCGACGACGCGCAGGGCGAAGGCCTTGGCCGCGCCGTATGGCTGTTGATGCGCGAGGAGAACCCGAAGCTGTTCTGGCGCTCGCGTCACGGCAACCAGGTCAATCCGTTCTACTACGCCGAATCCGACGGCTGCTTCAAGCAGCCGCTGTGGAAGGTATTCTGGTATGGCCTGGACGACTTCGACACGATCGCCCGCTGCGTCGCCCATTGCGCCGAGCGTCAACCAACGCTGGTGGACTGACGCAAAAACTCCCTCCCCTGCATGCAGGGGAGGGGCAAAGGCAGCAGTAGGAGAGAAGCGGTGACAAACGACAGGAAAACCATCGGCATCGTCGGCGCGCGTGGCCACACCGGTGCGGAGTTGATCAAGCTGATCGCGACCCATCCGGCGCTGGAACTCGTCTTCGTCTCGTCACGCGAGCTGGACGGCCTGCGTGTCGATGCGCATGTTGCCGAATACCACGGCGACTTGCGTTACAGCGCGCCGGCGCATGCGGAGCTGCCGAAGCTCGGTGTCGATGTGGTGATTCTCGCGCTGCCCAACGGCAAGGCGGCTGAATGTGTTGCGGCATTCGACGAGGCCGGCGTCGATCCGCTGATCGTCGATCTCTCTGCTGATTTTCGTTTCGACGAACGCTGGTACTACGGGCTGCCCGAACTGACCCGCGAAAAGTGGCATGGCCAGAATCGCATCAGCAATCCCGGCTGCTACGCCACCGC
>JBDTZX010000067.1:0-2230 GCA_040004895.1 Rhodanobacter sp.
GCGCAGGATCCTGCGGTGCGCGCGATCGGCGAGACCGGGCTGGATTTCAACCGGAACTACTCACCGCGTGAGGTGCAGCTGGGAGTCTTCGAGCGGCAGCTGCAGATCGCGGTGGACCTGCAGTTGCCGCTGTTCCTGCACCAGCGCGATGCACATGAGGACTTTGTCGCGCTGCTGCGCCGCTATCGCGACAAGGTGCCGGGGGCGGTGGTGCATTGCTTCACCGACACTGGCGCCGCGTTGCGCGATTATCTGGCGCTGGATTGCCATATCGGCATCACTGGCTGGATCTGCGACGAACGACGCGGCACGCATCTGCGCGAACTGGTGCGGGAGATTCCGTCGAACCGGCTGATGCTGGAAACCGATGCGCCTTATCTGCTGCCGCGCACCGTGCGACCGCCACCGGCGCACCGCCGCAATGAACCGATGTACCTGCGGCATATCTGCGAGGAAGTGGCGCGCGATCGTGGCGAGACGACGGAAGTGACGGCGGCGAACAGCACGGCGACGGCCGAAGCGTTCTTCGGCCTGGCGTCGATCTAACGATCAAGGTGGTTGGATGCGAGCACCCGTGTTTCGCCGAGCGCCAATCCATCCAGGGCGTGTTCGCCGATCTGCACGCGAATCAGTCGAAGCGTGGGGAAACCGACGGCTGCTGTCATGCGTCGGACCTGCCGGTTGCGGCCCTCGCTAAGCGTCAGCGTGAGCCAGCTGGTGGGGATGCTCTGGCGAAAACGTACCGGTGGATCACGCGGCCAGAGCCAGTCGGGCTCGGTCGCATGCCGCGCCAGCGCAGGCAGGGTCGGTCCATCATTCAACCGGACCGAATGGCGCAGCGCCTGCAAGGCATCGGCTCCCATCTCGCCTTCCACCTGCACCAGATAAGTCTTGGCCTGTTTGTGCCGTGGGTCGGTCAGGCGATGCGCGAGCGCGCCATCGTCGGTCAGCAGCAGCAGGCCTTCGCTGTCCCGATCCAGCCGTCCAGCCGCATAGACGTCCTTCTGCTGGACAAAATCGGCCAGCGTGCGACGCCCCTGCGCGGCGGTGAACTGGCACAGCACGCCATACGGCTTGTTGAGCGCGATCAACATGTCCGCGCGCGTTCGGCCTCAGTGCGCAGCGGCAGGCGCGGCGGGCTTGATGAAGCGCAGGGTCATCCGGTCGGATTCGCCGATCGCCAGATACGTTGCCTTGTCCTTTTCACCCAGGGTGAGCGTGGGCGGCAGGGTCCACACACCCTTGGGATAATCCTTGGTGTCCTTCGGGTTGGCATTGATCTCGCTGCTTTCGTCCAGCGTGAAACCTGCGCCGGTGGCCAGCTCCACCACGTAACGCGTCGGCAGGTAGCCGCTCTGCTTCACCGACGCCAGCGTTGCGCTGTCGCTGGCGCGATGGTCGACCACGCCGAGTACCCCACCGGGGCGAAGCACGGCAAAGAATGCCTTGAACATGGCCGGCGCGGTATCGGCCATCACCCAGTTGTGCACGTTGCGGAAGGTCAGCACGAGGTCAGCCGATCCAGGCGCACCGAGTGCCGGCGTCTTCGGGTCGAATGCGACGAACCGGGCCTTGCCATAGTGCTCGGCATCGGCGGCAAACTTGCGGTGCAACGCATCGTCATCGTGCCTTGCCTCGCCATCACCGACGGATTTCTCCACGGCGGCAATGTAGTGGCCGTTGTCGCGCAGCAGTGGCGCCAGGATTTCGCTGTACCAACCGCCTCCGGGAGTGATCTCGATGACGGTCTGATCCGGTCGGATGCCGAAGAACTGCAAGGTCGGCTTGGGATGGCGATAGACATCGCGCGCGCGATTGGCCTGATTGCGCCAGCTGCCGGCCAGCGCGCTGTCGAGCTGGCTCGAGGTGAAATCGCCGGCGCTGGTCGGTGGTACCAGTTCGTCGGCTGGCTGATCAGGCGCGGCCGCACTGGCCGGGGTCGCCTGCGCGGACGTCAGCGACGGCAACGCGAAACATGCAGCCAGCAGCAGCGCGGCGAGCCGGGGTCCGTTGTGCGATTTTCCGATCTTCATCGTGTGTCCTGGATGCGATAACTGCTCGACTCTGCCACGCCGGCCGTCAAGGCGCTGCGACGGACTGCTCTTCAGTAGTGGATCACCGAACGGATCACCTTGCCCGCGTGCATCATCTCGAACGCGTCGTTGATGCGCTCCAGCGGCAGCACTTCGGTGATCATCTCGTCGATCCTGATCTCGCCGGCCATGTAGCG
>JBDTZX010000100.1:0-2225 GCA_040004895.1 Rhodanobacter sp.
CGCAGCAGCGCACTGCGCAGGCGTACCAGTTCGATCAGCGGATCACTGCGCTCCTCGGCATAGCCATCGCCGGCTTCGATATCGCTGAGGATGTCGGCCTGTGCGGCGGCACCAAGGAAGTCTGGCGGGGAGATGTACCAGCTGGTGGGTGGCGCTTGGCGATGCCATTGGCGCCAGGCGCCGATCACCGCTTCCCAGTGACCCACGATCGCCAGCGTGAAAACCATCAATTGCGCCGGCAGCCAATCCAGCGCGTTCGCCAGATAGCGTGCTGCGGTGTGGCTGCTCGAATCAAGCGTCAGGGAATCGTCACGGCCAAGTGTCTGCGCCAGCCGGTACAGCAGGGCGCCAGCCGGTCCCAGCAGAAAAAACCAAAGCAGCACGCCAAAGCGTCGACGCAGCGCGGCATACGCCACGGCCACACCCAGCGCTGGCGCCGTCCAGGCAATCGGGTTGCCATCATCGGCGAGCTGCTGAGCCGCAGCTTCGCGGCTGGCACCATCGGGAGCATGCAGGATCGCTTCCAGGTCCGGCTCGAATTCGCGCGGACCGAAGCAATACAAAAGCACGGCCAGCGAAAACAGCAACTGCAGCAGTTCGCCCAACGGGGTATGGCCCAGCAACCACATCAGGATTCCGCAGATCGCCGCCGGCAACAGCACGCTGAGAAGCACACGTCCGCTACCGCTGGTGTCTGCCAGTTGGGCGACCCAGCGGCGAAACCAGCGGTCGTCACGCCAGCGCGCAAGCTGCGGCATGACATGCAGCAGCCCGAGGGCGACGAGGGCGGTAAGCAGACTCAGGGCCATGGATGCGGACTCGCGATGGATCGTCGCATTGTATGCGAGTGATTCACTTCACCGGGCATTCGGCCTACCGGAACCGTCCGCAAGTCGGCATCACTCAACGCGGCGGCAGGCGCTCGACCAGGTCATCCAGATCCAGGCCGGCCTGCTGGTACAGCCAGTGCGCAAGCAGCTGATAGGACACCGACAGTGCGGTGGACGGCAGGAAACTGCCATCGGCCAGGCCATCCACAATCTGTTGCGGCGTGAACCAGCGCGCGTCCTCGAGTTCGTGATCGCGCATGACGATCTCGCGCGACACCGCGGTGGCAACAAAGCCCACCATCAGGGACGCAGGCATCGGCCATGGCTGGGAAGAGTGGTAGCTCACCTGGTCGACGATCACCCCGGATTCCTCGGCCACCTCGCGGCGCACCGCATCTTCCAGCGCTTCGCCCGGCTCGACGAAACCGGCCAGAGTGGAATAACGGCCGGCTGGCCAGCCAGCCTGGCGTCCGAGCAGGCAGGCGCCGTCATGTTCGACCAGCATGATCACCGCCGCGTCGGTCCGCGGGAAATGCATCCGTCCGCATGACGGATTCGTGCACTGCGCGCGGTGGCCGGCCGCGACCAGCTGCAGCGGCGCACCGCAGCGCGCGCAATGGCGTGTTTCTCGCTGCCAGTGCGACAGGCCCTTGGCGTAGGCGAACAGGCCGGCTTCGTCCACCGGCAACTCGAGCCCGGCGGCACGCAAACCCACGCGACGTGCCGCCAGCGCGGATTCCAGCCCGTCGATACGACCGGCATCGTCGAGCACCAGCATGAAGTGTGGCCGCTGCTTGGCGATGCCCAGAAAAGTGCACGGCAAGTCGCCGAGCAGCTGCTCGCGTTCGGCGTGATCCAGCCAGCGCAAGGTGGCTTGGTCGCGATCCACGAAAGCATCGCCGGCGGCATCGATCAACACATAGCGGGCGCCGGCCGAATGCGATTGTGCAGTGATCCATGCCGAATCGTCGCGATGCTCGGCAGCGCGATCGAGGATCAGGCTGAGTCCGGCAAAGGTGTTGGGACGCGGCAGCTTGGCCCGATCCATGGACACGGCCCGCTCAGGTGGAAAACGACGAGCCGCAGCCGCAGGTGGTCTTGGCATTTGGATTGCTGATGACGAATTGCGAGCCGCTGAGGTTTTCGGCGTAGTCGATCTGCGCGCCGGTCAGGTATTGCAGTGACAATGGATCGCACAGCAGCGTCACGCCTTCGCGCTCGATCGCAAAATCGTCTTCCGCCTGGGCTTCGTCGAAGGTGAAACCGTACTGGAAACCCGAGCATCCGCCGCCGGTGATGTACACCCGCAGCTTGAGCCCGGGGTTGCCTTCTTCGGCAATCAGCTCATGCACCTTGTGCGCGGCAGCCGCGGTAAACAGCAGCGGCGCGCCGCTG
>JBDTZX010000218.1:0-24480 GCA_040004895.1 Rhodanobacter sp.
GCGCAGACGTTGGCGGATTCGCTGCGCGGATTGGGCAGTCAGGCGCACATCAACGTGATTTTCGATCCGGCCGCCGTCAAGGGGCGCGAGGCGCCGGCACTCAAGGGCAATTACGAACCGAAGCAGGCGCTGGCAAAGCTGCTCAAAGGCACCGACTTCACCGCGCAATTCACTGATTCCAGAACGGTGGTGATCAAGCGACCGCCGCCATCGCCAAAGCCGGCGCCCGATCGCCCGCCTGTGCAAGGTGCTGGATCTGCACAAGCCGTCAAGGCGCAGTCCGAAGTCACCAGACTTCCCCTGGTCACCGTAACCGGCTCGCTGATACCAACTTCCCAAATCGACACAGCCAGTCCGCTGATCGTGATCGATGCGGAGGACATCAAGAGGCACGGATTTTCGAGCGTCGCCGACGCGTTGCAGAGCCTCAGCATCAATACCGGCGCCATCAGCAACACCTCAATCAACCGGAGCGACATCTGGTCTGTGAAGACCCTCAGCCTTTTCGGTCTCAATCCGGAGTACACGAAATTCCTGATCGACGGGCGGCCGATGCCTGCTTTTTCCCAAAATGCCGTGGGCCTTTCCACGAATGAGCTGTACACCAATTTGAGCGGCATTCCCATCAACCTGGTCGAGCGCATCGATATCCTGCCCGGTGGCCAGTCGTCGCTGTACGGCTCCGATGCCATTGCCGGTGTGGTCAACATCGTGATGAAGAAAAATGCGGAGTTCGGCACGATCGATGCCCGGACCGGCTTCTATTCGGACGGCGGTGGCCGCGAGCGCATGTTGAGCGCTTCAAAAAGTTTCCGGATCGGCAAGCTCAGCTTGACGATCGGCGGGCAAGTGAACGATCAACAGCCAATATGGGCCTTGCAGCGCCGCATCACCGCGCAGAACTTCGCGGGAGGTATCGAACCGCAGCAGGGGACTCCGAACATTGCCGCAACGGGTCTATTCAGCGGAATCTCCGTTTTCCCGGCGCAGCCGAGCGATTGCAGCAATCTTGCCCACTTGTGGGGCGGTAGCGAACGCTATTTCACCGATCCGTACGGCACCGGTTATTGCGGCTCGGTGTCGGATAGCGCGTATCACACCATGATCAACAAGCAGCAAGGCGCGAACCTGAGCGTACACGCTGACTACGCTGTCAACGACAACCTGAATTTGTACGCCGACCTGCTCGACAACTACCAGATGCAGGCACGCGAGACGGACGCGTCTTATTCTTCGACGTTCTACGATCCCAATGTGGACGATATCGTGTCGGTTCAGCGCAATTTCGCGCCCGAGGAGAGGGGAGGCAGTCTCAATGATTTGCTGACGGAAAAAAATTACGAGAACACCTTTACAGGCACGCTCGGCGGCAAAGTGGAATTCGGCGCGGGCTGGACCCTGGACGTGGGCTTCACTCGTTCCAGGGAGAGTAACGACCAACGTCGCATCGAACTGCTGAGGTCGAGCTCGTGGGGCCAGGCATTACTCGGCCCGAAGTTGGGAACGGACGACTACGGTGACCCCATCTATGCGGCGAATTACAGCCTGCTGGCCGATCCGCTCACCCCGGCGCAGTATGCGGCGAATACGGGCGCCGGCTCGATTGCGAGCACCAACAGCACCGATCAACTGCGTGCGCAACTGACGCAGACCTCGCTGTTCACGCTACCCGGCGGCGATGCTGGCTTGGCGGTGGTCGCCGAAAAGGGCTTCGAGTCGTGGAAGTATCAGCCTGGTCCGGCGTTCTATTCAGGCGAACTGGCTGGTGACAGCTTCAACGCCAGCGACGGCCACCGCACCCGCTATGCGACGGCCGCGGAACTGAATCTGCCTGTGTTCAAGATGCTCACGGCTGACCTTTCGGCCCGCTACGACAAGTACGATTCGGCAGGTGCGCATTTTATCCACCCGACCTACAGTGCGGGCTTGGAGTTTCGCCCGTTTGATACGTTGCTGCTGCGTGGCCGATATGCCACGTCGTTCAAGGCACCGTCGCTGATCGATCAATTCGAGGGCTTGAGCACCTACAGGACTGAAGAGACCGATCTTGTCAACTGCGCTCGCTTGGGGTTTGCGGGGGAACAGATCTACGACTGTCCGTTGCAGTATCAGTACGCGCCTGCAAATCATGTGGACACCAGCAATCCGGATCTCAAGCCGCTGACAGCCAAGAGCTTCTCTTATGGCGTGGTCTGGCAGGCCGCTCCTCACCTGTCGGTGAGCGTGGATTATCTGCACACCGATATTCGCAACGAGGTGCTGCAGGAAGGGGACGCCTTCGTTTTGCAGCAGGAGCTGTTTTGCGACAACGGCACACTGGATCCCTCCTCGCCCACCTGCAAGGCCATCAATGCCCAGGTTATGCGTGCACCGCCGACGCCGGGGTCACCACTGCTCGGTCGCATCCTTTCCGTGATCACCACCAAAGCCAACATCGCCGAGCAGATCGACAACTCCATCAACGCGGGCCTGGATTCCAGCATTGGCCTTGGGCGCTACGGTCTGCTCGGCTTCAATCTGGCATACACGCGCATCTTGAATCACCGTCGGCAGCTGTTTCCCGGCGATTCGCTCATCGATCTTCTCAACAATCCGGGATGGAGCAGTGAATTTCATCACAAGGTCAACGCCGGGCTGACCTGGAGCAAGAACAAATGGGACGTGGCGTTATACGGCACCTACTCCGGTCCAACGCCGAACTACCTCGCGCAAATCGACGGTAGCTACGATTACCCCGGTGACGGCAAGGTTGCGGGCGAGTGGATCTACAACGGCAGCGTAAGTTACTCGCCGACCCCTGCCTGGCGGTTGTCCCTGCAAGTCAACAACATCCTGAACTCAGAACCGCCCATTGACATTAGTTCGCCCGGTTCGACTAACCAGCCGTTCGGTGCCGGCAACTACAACCCCTTCGGTCGCGAGATTTCCTTCGAGGCGCGCTACCAGTTCGGTCATGGCGGCGATCAGTAGCCGTCCGTTCCATCTTCTTGCGGGCAGGGAGGCCCGCGAACAAGGATTTGATCGGGTCTGGCTACGCGTGCGCCGGCCCCACAGAAGCAGGTGCACCTCGATCTGGATGCCTGGTGGATGGTGCCCTGTGCACCACCGCCGACCCTTTCGCGCACTCCTGCAGATCACCAAGACGTCTTGCGCATCGTGGGACGCGGGGCGGCATGCATTCAATGTTTCATTCTCCAATGAGGTTTCCAATGAAAGATCACATCAAGTTCGCCCCGATCGCGCTCGGCGTGCTGCTGGGCCTCGGCTTCACCATCACCGGCTCGGCTTCGGCACATGCCGGTGTGGAACCGGTTTCGACCGAAAGCGCACAGCAGGACAAGGTGCTGCGCGCGACGCTCGACAACGGACTGCGCGTGGTGATCGTGCGCGACACCCTGGCACCGGTCGTGACGACGAATATCGCGTATCTCACCGGTGGCTACGAAACGCCGAAAGGCTTTCCCGGCACTGCACACGCCCTGGAGCACATGATGTTTCGCGACTCCAAGGGCTTGACCGGCAATCAACTGAACCAAATGACCGGCAAGATGGGAGCCCAGAACAATGCATCCACCAGCAACAATGTCACTCAGTTCTACTTTACTGCCCCGGCGCAGTACACCGACATGCTGCTGCGTGTGGAGTCGATCCGGATGCGCGGCGCTGAGCTGAACAGCAAGGATTGGGCTAAGGAGAAAGGCGCGATCGAGCAGGAAGTGTCGCGGGACATCTCCAACCCCGGTTCCCTTGCTCTCGAAAAAGTTCAAAGGATCCTCTACGCCGGCACCGGCTACGCCGAAAGTGCGCTGGGCTCACGCCCGACGTTCGACAAGACCACGAGCGCGATCCTGCAGAAGTTCTACAACGACTGGTACCAGCCCAACAACGCGATCCTGGTGATCGCGGGCGACGTCGATCCGCAGGCGACGCTGGCCAAGGTCAAAGAGTTGTTCGGCCCGATCAAGCGGGGCACGTTGCCCGCGCGCGTTCCGCTCAAGCTGGAGCCGTTCAAACCGCAGACCATCACTCAGAGCACGGCCGATTCGACCGGCGAAGTGCAGTACCTCTACCGCGTGCCGGGCCAGCGCTCGAAAGACTACGCCGCCATGCAGGTGTTGATGGAGGTGCTCGGCAATGCCCGCAGCCCGCTCTCTGATCTTTCCGCGCAAGGCAAAGTGCTTTCGGCCGACGCCGGCGCTCAAGACTCCTGGTACGGCGGCATCGCCGCCATCGAAGCCGGATTCCCCATGGGCGGCGACAGCGCCAAGACCGCCACCGAACTCAATGGCGTGATCGAGGACCTGCTCAAGAACGGCGTGTCTGCGGACCTGGTGGAGGCCGCCAGGCGCCAGCGACGCGCGGAGTTCGAGTTCGGCAAGAACAGCGCATCGAACCTTGCCTCGCGCTGGTCCCAGGCACTGGCGGATCAAGGCCTGAACTCGCCCGAGGAGGGACTGGACCAGTTCCTCGCGGTCACGCCGCAGGACGTCGACCGGGTCGCGCGTGAATATCTGAAACCGGACCAGCGTGTCACCGTGGTGCTGACGCCGGATCCGAACGGCAAGCGTCCCCCCGACAGCAAGGGTTTCGGCGGTACGGAATCGTTCGCCGGCAACGACAAGCTGGATGCGCCGTTGCCCGCGTGGGCTGCGCAGCAACTTGCCAAATTGGAGATGCCGCATTGGACCCTGGACCCGGTGCGAATGACGCTTGCCAACGGTATTACCCTGATCGTGCAGCCGGAGACCAACAGCCACACCGTGATTGTCGCCGGTCATGTGGACAGCAACGAGAATATGCAGGCTCCCGAGGGCCAGGAGGGTGTCGGCCCACTGCTCGACACGCTGTTCGATTACGGCAGCACGACGCTGGACCGGTCCGCATTTCACAAGGCGCTGGATGAAATCGCGTCGAGCGTGAGGGGCGGCACCGATTTCCAACTCTCGGTGCCCAGCGAACACTTCGACAAGGGCATGCAGTTGTTGGCCGACAATCAGCTGCGCCCGGCGCTGCCACAATCTGCATTCACCGTGCAGCAGAAAACGAGTGCGGACGCGCTCGCCGGCGAGCTGCAATCGCCCGATTACAAGGCGGGTCGCGCGGCGTACGAAAGCTTGCTGCCCGCGGGTGATTCGGAATTGCGCCAGGCCACGCCTGCCACCGTCAACAAGCTGACCCTGGAAGACGTCAAGAGCTACTTCGCGCAGGTCTACCGTCCCGACATGACCACGATCGTGGTGGTCGGTGACGTGACGCCGGATCAGGCCAAGGCCGCGGTCGAGAAGAGCTTCGGCGCTTGGACGGCGATTGGCCCGAAGCCCGACGTGATCCCGAAACCGGTGCCGCTCAATCCACCGAGCTACACCGTGGTGCCCAATCCCTACGCCTCGCAGGATAGCGTGGTGCGGTTGCAGAACCTCGCGCTCACTCTGCACGATCCGGACCGTTACGCGCTGGACCTCGGCAACGATGTGCTCGGGGGCCATGGTTTCTCGTCGCGGCTGATGGTGGACGTGCGCGTCAATCACGGATTCGCCTACGGCATCGGTTCGCATGTGAGCCTCGACCGCTCACGCTCCATGTTCTATGTCGAATACGCCAGTGATCCCGACAAGGTCAAAGCCGTCGACGGACTCGTGGACAAGAATCTCATGGCGATGCGGGAAATACCGGTCACACCCGGCGAGCTGATGAACGCCAAGCTGGCGGAGATCCGTGCGATCCCGCTGCAGGTTTCCAGCTACGACGAGATCGCCCACATGCTGAGCTATTTGAGCAGCAACGGCGAGCCTCTGGACGAGCCGATGGTGGCGGCCAAGAACTACCTTGCTCTCACTGCGGAACAGGTACGCGATGCGTTCAAGAAGTACATCCAGCCTGATCACATGGTTCAGGTGGTGGAGGGGCCGGATCCGAAGAAGCATTGATCGATCTGGGCGCCAAAAGGACGTGCTGCATTGGTTCCGGTCCGCATGGTGTGGACCGGAACCGGCACATTGAAAGCTGCGGAGAAAGTTGAAAGTGAATGCGACCATGAAATTGCGCATGCGTGTGTGCTGGCTGATCGTTCTGCTGGCGATCGGCGGCGTCGCCCAGGCGCAAGGCGTCGCGGGCCTTCTGCCCATCGATCAGGCCTACCAACTCACGGCGAACGTGAGCACGCCCGGCGTGATCACTCTGCATTGGGCCATCGCGCCGCAGTACTACCTCTATCGCGGCCAGATGCGCTTCACCAGTGGCGATGGCGTGACGCTTGGCAAGGCCCAGCTTCCCGATGGCCTGAGGCATAGCGACCCATATCTTGGCCAGGTCGAGATCTATCACGACAGCATCGACGCCAGCATTCCCTATGCGCTTGCGCCGGGCACGAAGCGCATCAGGTTCTCGGTGCGCTATCAAGGCTGTCATGAAGTCGAACCGAAGATCTGCTATCCGCCACATAGCAAGGACTTCGATCTGCCGATCCCGGGCGGCGCCGCCGTGGGTCTGGGCAGCAAGACGAATGGCTCAAGCAGCGCGGCGGACAGCGCGCTGGGGGTTGCTGCGTCGTCCATGCCGATGTCGACGCAGGTTGCCGGGAACCCCGGCAGCGTCTCGGGCCAGGGTGACGTGGGATGGATGGTTGCGCTGCTGCTCGCCTTCGCGGGAGGCCTGATCCTGAACCTGATGCCCTGCGTATTGCCGGTGCTGGCGATCAAGGCGGTCGGGTTGCTCGAAGGCGGGGAAGATGCCGCGCGCGGGCGTCGTCACGCGCTCGCGTACACCGCCGGCGTGCTGTGTTCATTCGCCGTCATTGGCATCGCGATCGTGGCGTTGCGTTCGGCGGGCCATGCGCTGGGTTGGGGTGCGCAGTTGCAGCAGCCACTGGTGGTGGGTGTCCTGATTTGCGTGATGGTTGCGGTGGGCCTTTCGATGTCGGGCGTGGTGCAGTTTGGTGCCGCCCTCGGCAATATCGGCCACGGCATCGCGTCGCGTTCGGGCTGGACCGGCGATTTCCTCACGGGCGTGCTGGCTGTGGTGGTATCGAGTCCGTGCATCGCGCCGTTCATGGGCACCGCGCTGGCCTACGCGTTCGTGGCGCCGACGCTGGTTGCGTTGCTGGTGTTTCTGGCTCTCGGGGTGGGGCTCGCGTTGCCGTTACTGTTGGTGGGCTTCGTGCCGGCGCTTGGCCGGTTGTTGCCCAGACCCGGTGCGTGGATGGAAACGCTGAAACAGGTACTGGCGTTCCCGATGTACCTGACTGCGGTATGGCTGGTTTGGGTGCTGGCGAAACAACGCGGCGCCGATGCGGTGGGCCTGGTATTGATCGCCGTGGTGTTGCTCGCGATGGCGCTGTGGTGGTTCGAACGCAGCCGCTACCGGGGAATTCTTGCGCGCGCTTTGGGGGTGGTCCTGGCGTTGCTCGCTGTGGCACCGCTGTATCTTGTCGCCCAGTTGCGGCCTGCTACGGCCGCAATCGCGGCTGCGGACACCATCGGTGCGATGCGTTTTTCGCCGGAAAAGCTTGCCAAGTTGCGCCAGTCCGGCACCCCGGTATTCGTCGACATGACGGCCGATTGGTGCATCAACTGCAAGGTCAATGAGCATGTCGTACTCGATACGTCCGCATTCCGCGATGTGCTCACGCGGACCGGCGCCGTGTACATGGTGGGCGACTGGACCGATGTCAATCCGACGATCGGTGCCTTCCTCAAGGAATACCATTCACCGGGCGTGCCGTTGTACGTGGTCTTCCCCAGGGACGGCGGCGCCGGCAACGTGCTGCCGACCGTGCTGACGATGTCGTTGGTGCGCAATGCGCTGGAAGCGGCTTCAAGTCAGGCGACGGTTTCGTCGTCGTCCAGCACCACAGCAGTACCCAATCCGATGGACGCCCTGAAGGGGTTCATCGCGGCCATCGATGCCGACCCGGACAATCTTCAAGCGCATGAAGCGCTCTCGAAATTCCAGATGGAGGAAAGAAGCCCCAAGGACTTCAAGGAAATCGCGTCGATCGTCGACAAGCAATATGCCGAGTGGGCGCGTCGGTACCCTGAATCGCCCGCGGTGCTGTTCAGCAACGGGAAACGCCTGAGCGAAATGGAAGACCCCAGGGCGAGACAGTATCTCCTCGAATTTCTTGCAACCGACTCGAAGGCGCACGCGCAACTCGACTCACGGGCCTACTCACTGGCCTACGCCAAGCTCGCAGATGACGCCATCCTTCGTGGCGACGACAGGGCCGAAGTGAAGTATCGGCGCATGGCGTCCTCGCTTGACCCTCGCGATGAGGACCATGCGCTCAGCTACGCGTTTGCTGTGGGCTCCGAGGCAGCATTGCTTGATGTCGCAAGGCGATTCCCTGCCACCAGTGCCGGCGCGGAGGCACTCATGATGGCAGCCCAGAACGCACCCAACGATACCAGGCGTATCGAGCTGTACGAGC
Organism: Rhodanobacter sp.; assembly: GCA_040004895.1. Lineage (GTDB taxonomy): Bacteria > Pseudomonadota > Gammaproteobacteria > Xanthomonadales > Rhodanobacteraceae > Rhodanobacter. Next base: position 8,426 of record JBDTZX010000218.1, read on the forward strand.
GGGTGCGCAGGGAATTTTCATCTCCTAAATTCCAGATTTCGGGGCCCGCTGCGTGGGGTCTGTACAGAACCTACATGCGTATTGACCCGACAAAGGCCGTTGAATTGGCGCGCCAGCAGATGCAAGCCACGCTGGGCGATGTCACCCAGTCTTCGTGGGATTGGCCGAAGCTGGAGAAGCAGGCAAAAGCCTACGCAGAAACGCTCCACTTGCTGGATGCCGGAAACGCGGGCCGGGCACTTGGCCTTCTGGATGCATTGCCGCGGGTCGACGAAACGAGCCTCGGTGCGAAGGTCGCGCGCCTCAAAGCACGGGTGCTGGTTGGAGCGAACAAGACGACAGAGGCCTACCAACTGCTACTGCATCAACAGGCGCGGTGGCCGGATGAAGCGACAGGCGCAGCGCTGCGAAGCACGGGTGGTCAACTGCATAAAACCCCGCAACAAATCACGGCTGATCTGGACGCGCTGCGCTATGCGCATGCCAAAGCGGCGCCGCTGTTCGACCTGGAAGAATACGGCTCGGATCGGCATGTCTCGCTCAAGGATTTGCGCGGCAAGGTGGTGCTGGTGTCGTTCTGGTATCCGGGGTGTTCCCCATGCCGCGAGGAATTGCCGGGAATGCAAGCCGCCATGAACCACTTTTCGTCAAACAAGGACGTCGTCTTCCTCGGCATCAATGGCGTGCGCGAGCAAGATCGTTACGTGTTGCCCTTTGTGACGAACAAGAAATACAGCTTCATCCCCCTGAAGAGCACGAGCACGGTACTGAAGAATTACAACGCCATTGGCTTTCCTTCGAATTTTCTGATCGATCGAAGTGGCCGCATCGTGTACTCCGAATTCGCGATTGGCGACACACACGACGAAGATCGGCTGCGCAGCATGATCAAGTCATTGTTGTAGCCAGGCATCAACCGTCATCCCTCCCACGTCGCGGTGGCCGCCACATGACGCACGCCGGTTTCCCCCATTCCCCGGCTTCAGGCCGGGGGCTTTTTTGGAACATTGAGATCAGCGGCATGGAAGCAGGTCCCGCGCGGACGCGTGCTCGTGGTCTGCTCGACACAGCACGTGTTGCCCATGGCGTTCCTCTGTATGGGTGCAACAGGCGGTAACTGCGGGGTTCATCGTGTAGATCGCTGCCAATAGGCACGCACTTCGCCATGGCCAATGAATTGAAAGGCGTCAATGAGGACAAGGACTCATGGATATACGGCATCTGCGGTGCTTCGTGGCCGTTGCTGAAGAAATGCACTTCCCCCGCGCCGCCGAGCGCCTGCAGATGGAACAGCTCCCGTTGTCGCGAGCCATCGAGGAACTCGAACGGAATTCCCGGCCTGCCCTCATATAGACCATCACAGCTATCTCGAACCTTCGTCTGAGAGAGAACATCACGAAGTGAATGATCGCAATGGAAGCCTTGGTGGTGCTGGCATCCTGCAGACAATGGCCTCCGCCGGATACGGTCGATGCGTTGATGGCATATCCGGATCGGCTCAAGGCGGTAGTGCATCAATATCGGGACGGGGAGTTCGCATGCATCCTTCAGAGCCAACACCGAATCAGATCAAGCGCGCCGAAGCTACACGTAAACGGGAAGTGGTCAGAGCATTCATGGAGGAAAGGCAGCTGTCTCAGTCTACGCTGGCGAGGTTGTGCGGCATGTCGAAACCGAGTGTGAGTCGAGCACTCCATGATGAGCCCGCGTCGCACACGCGCACACTTCAAAAGCTGCACAACCTGGCGACCAAAATGCCTGGCGGCGACCTGGGTGAAGCGCTTCATGCGATTAATCGGTTTGCAAGCACATCGACCTGCTTCGATATTTCGGCTACGGCTCAACTTCTTAGAGCGATAGCGAATATGCTCGACCCAGAGGGGTGACACATAGTGGTAGAAAGTTGAGGCGATAGTCCGATCCCATCCCATGACACCGACGATAGCCGTCCAGCAGTTGCAACGTGATGCTGGCCGCGTTGCGGTCGCAATGGTCGCGGGCAATCTTGATGTTCTCGAAGCATGTTGGGCGCTTGGGCATCTTCTGTCTCAGGCCGAGCTGGCACCTGGAGATCCTGACGCCAATGCCATTGGTCGGGTCTGCTCAGAGCTGGATGGTATGCCAGTTGGTGCCGCACGCACGCTTTGGTCGCCGCAAGCCCTCGAACGACTGGCACCTGAGTTAGAGTCACTCAAGAATAGGCTTTACCGCTAGCTATGCCAGCCATTCGGTCGGTAGCCGTGCGGTTCGGGGCCTAACCCATCGTCCAAGCGGACGCGCGAAAAGCCGCGCGCCGCTTAACTCCAGGTTGCTAGGCTCCCCGAAAGCTGCCGCTCGCCACCGTCAGAAATGGTCGACTGCAGCCTCTCGAGACTTGCACGGCCTTAAGCGATAGGCAAACTCAATGGTTGCCCAAAAGCGAACGCTCCATGTCACCGATGACGCGCCGGTGCTACGGCATTCATCACGAATCGCCCCGTGCCCGCGACGACTTTCAATCACCGCTGCCTGAAACCAGGCCCGCGCAGCACCTTGCCCGGCAACGCCTGCGTCATCTCGCCTTTGGCAATCACCGGCACACCATTGACCAGCACGTAGGACATGCCATGGGCCAGCTGTTTCGGATTCTCGAACGTTGCCGGCGCGTGCAGCTTTGCCGGATCGAAGATGGCGATGTCGGCCCACATGCCTTTCCTGATCAGGCCGCGCTGCGCGAGGCCCATGCGGTGCGCAGGCAGTTCCGTCATCTTGTGGATCGCCTGCGCCAGGGTCAGCACATGGTCTTCGCGCACGTATTTTTCGATGATGCGCGAAAACGCGGCGTAGGCGCGCGGATGCGGATGGCCCTGGCCGAGCGGACCCGTCGGGGCCTGTGCTGACGCATCGTCGCAGATCGACATCCACGGCTGCTTGAGTGCAAACGAAACATCCGGCTGCGACATGCCGAACACCGCGACGTCGGTGGCGGCGCGGTCCTTGATCAGGATATCCAGCAGTGCATCGATCGGTTCTTGATGCCAGCTCCTGGCGATATCGCCAAGGCGCCGGCCTTCCATATGCTTCAGCGATGGATTCTGCACCGAGGTGATTACCACCGCGTTCGGACCGGGCACTTCCTGCCAGTCATTGCTCCATGAATCCGATGGTGTCTGCATGTCCTTTTCGATGCGCGCCCGCGCCTGTGGATCCGCGAGCCGCTCAAGCAGCTTTGCATTGCCGCCATCGTGCGCCCATGGCGGAATGAACGACGCGAGGTCATTGCCCCAGGCGGTGTAGGCATAGGTATCCGCGCTGATATCCAGCCCTTCGACGCGCGCCGCGTCGATCTTCGCGATCACTTTCGGCATGCTGCCCCAGTTCAGATGGCCAGACACTTTGAGATGAAAAATTTCGACCGGTATGTGTGCCGATCGCGCGATGTCGAAGACCTCGTCGAGCGCAGTCATTTCACCTTTGCCGCCCTCGCTGCGCATGTGCGTGGCATAGATGCCGCCGTAGCTTGCCGCCGTTTTTGCCAGCGCGATCAACTCGGGCGTGGTGCTGTAAGTGGCCGGTGGATATTGCAGCGCGGTGGATACACCGAAGGCGCCATCGCGCATCGCGCCCGCGACGATCGCCTGCATCTGCTTGAGCTCATCCGCAGTCGGCTTGCGGTTGCCGTAGCCGATCACCATGGCGCGCGCCGTCGCCGCGCCGACATAGGTGCCGAAGTTCACCGCGATGCCCTGCCCCTGCAGGCGCTTGAAATATTCGCCCAGCGTCCGCCAGTCCGGCTTGGTGTGCGAGCCTTCCTCGTTGAGGATCTTGTCGTTCAGCGGCGCCACCGATTCGCCTTCGCCGGTGATCAGCGTGGTCACGCCCTGATGGATTTTCGACTGCGCATGGCCGTCCACCAGCAACGCTTGCCCCGACTGATCGAGCATGTCGATGAAGCCGGGCGTCACCACCATGCCGTGCGCATCGATCGTCTGCGTCGCATCGACATGACCAAGCCGGCCGATCGCCGCAATGCGGCCTTCCTTGATCGCGATATCGGCGGCGTACCCGGGCGACCCGGTGCCGTCGATCACGCGTCCATGGCGGATGACGAGGTCATAGGAAGGGACGGATGCCGCTCGACTGCCCCACGCGGTAAGGGCGAGTGCGAAAACGAAAGCAGGCGAGCTGTTGCGTGCATGAAAGTCCCCGGGCCGATGGCATCCATCAGGTTGCGCTGCATCGTAACCGGAGCTTTGGTCATTTCCAGCAGCGCGAGGCGATTTTTGCACGACGTTGGGCTGCTGCGTGTCCATCACAGGAGCACCGACCAACGCCATCTTGCCAAAGCCATCGAGCTGATGGTGCCAGAGCGACATGGCAATCACCTTGCTCCTGGCGACAGCGTCTTGGTGGCCGTCGATTTCGACCACTGGGCTTGAGCGACGGGTTGACGAAGTTCACCATGGAGATCTTGTCGAAACCATGATCGCTTCCAGCGCGGAGGAAGCGCGATGCGCCGACCGATGTCTGTTCCTTGCCGAAGCTACACCGACAGCGGCGCATCACCTTCGAGCATCTGCTGTTCGAGTTTCGGTCGCTCACCTTTCGCCCACAACCGGGCCCGATGCAGGACGCGATAGCGCAACGGGCCGCCGTCGGCACGATCGCTGCGCTCGAGCGGGCGCGGGATGCAGACGAACTCGGTATCCAGCGTGTCGGCGGACGCGCGAACGGTGGCATAGCCGTGACCGCCCATGTCGACGAAGGACACGTGCGGGGCGTTGTCCGGATTCGACAGTGCGCGCGCCTTGCCGATGTCGCCGCTGCGGGCGTACTCCAGACAGCTGCGAACGCCGTGACGGAGCAGCAGGTTGATCGCCGGATCGGGTTTGGCCGCACCCGGGCGATCGGTGAGAAACAGCGGCCGCAACGGATGCTTTTTCGGAAAACCATGTTCGAGCGCCTCGACCAGGGCGGGCGCGGAAATCGATCCGCCAATGAAGGCCACGCCGACCGGTTCGAACGCCTGCGGTGACAAGGCCTTGGTCGCCACGCCCGCCCAGAAGCTGTGGCGATCGCCGGCGACGATGGCAAAACCGGTGATGCCCTCGTGCTTGATGGTGTCGTAGATTTCCGCGCGCTCGACGTAGGCACTGCCATGATCACCACCGCCGAAACCCGCATAGCCCGCGCCCGGCCACGGCTTCGTCAGCCCGACCGGCAGGTTCTGCGGATCGGCGCGCATGTCCAGCGTGCCGGTGGTGTTGCCCCAGATTTTCCAGGTCGCGGTGGATGCCTTCAGCTGTTCGAGAAACCACTGTTTCTGCACCGCGCCCAGGATGGTCTGCGCCGGACGGTCGCGCTGGAAGTTCGGCACCTCGCGATCGCCGTAACGGATGCTCGCCGGCGGGTGATTGTCATTGAACGTTCGGCCGGCATCGAGTATCACCTGCGCCTCTTCCGGGAACAGCTCGGGGAAATCCTTGCTCGAAAACGCATTCCCTTCCGGCCGACCGGTCGGCTCCTCGGAGCAGTAGCTGCGCTGGTCGGTGATGATCAGATCCACGTGCCGACCCCAGCGCAGTCGTCGATAGCCGGTCAGGCTGCCGAGCGCGGCCAGGTTGTTCGGCTCCTGCCCCAGACCGGCGTCGTCGAAATGCGTGATCGGCGCATCGACCACGGCCGGCGGATCGAAGGATTCCAGCGAAGGATCGGGCTTCCTGATGCGCGCCGGCTGGAACTCGAACCACGCCTGATTGGCGGCGACCTTGCGCGTCTGCGCCGGATGGGTCACGCCATCGAAATTCTGCAGCGACTGCCAGCCCAGCACGCTGAACTCGTGGTTGTCCCAGATCGGCACGAACGGAAACCGCGCACGCGCATCCTGCAGATCCGGATCATGCAGATAGGCACGATAGATGGCGCGGTAATCGTCGACGGTGGTCGGGATGTGGAAATCATCGATCTTCTCGCCATGCGCATAACGCACGATGTCGCGGATGCGCCGGTCGTACTGGGTCGCTGTCTCTTCCGGATACCAGACCAGTTCGTAGATGAAGTCGCCCAGATGCAGCACGAAGCCCAGCCGATCCTCCGGCGCAGCACGTTCGTCCTCGTGGATCATCCGGCGATAGGCGTTCTGCGCGCCCATGTTGGCGTTCTGGCAGGAAACGAAAGCGAAGCGCACGGCCCGCGCATCGTCCGGCGCCGGCGCGGTGAGCGTGCGGCCCACGCGACTGCCTTCGCCCTGTTCGTTGGTGAACCGGTACCAGTATTCGCGCGCCGGTTTCAGCCCGCCAACCAGTACGCGGCAGGTCCAGTCCGCCGCTGCCGACAAGTGCGCCGTGCCATGCGCCACCACCCGCCGAAACGCGGGGTCCGCTGCCACTTCCACCTGCAACACGTTCGTCGCCGCACCGTGCGATGCGGGACAGCGCGTCCACAACAACACGTTGTCCGGCATCGGGTCACCCGACGCCACGCCTTCGGCAAATCGGGCGCGCCGCTCGCGCCAGCGCACCTGCGACGCCTGCGCGATGGTGCCGCTCCACAGTGCCGATGCTCCCAGCGCCGCCGCCGCGGCAAGAAACTGGCGTCGGGTGAGCTGGATCATGGAAGACTCCCTGATGCGGATGGATGCACCCGCCATGATTGCCGATCGCCGCCACGCTTCCCATGACCAATTTGGCTCGAAACATGAGGTGCAACGGAGGCCATTGTTCTACTGGCCAGGTTGCGCGATGCCTGGTATCGGTTTGATCTTGATGCCCTCGCGATCACTTGCACGTCTCCACGATGGCCTGCCGGTCACGAGACGGGTATTTGCTTCGTCATGCCTCCATTTCTTCATCGCCATTTCGCACACGTTTGCGACCAGCGTGCCAGGCGATTGCCAATCCTGTTCTTTCGCGGCCAGCCGATAATGCGTGCGCACTTGGAGGCACAAGTTTGATCGGGGCGAGTTTGTGGACGTTGCGAATTCAGGAGCGGAAGACTGCAGTCTGGATCTTCAGGCCAATGTCTGATTTCGGCCAAAAGCGGCCGGTCGCAGGCTAAGTTGGATTACCCGATAGCGGACAGTGGAGGATTGCTTGACGCGATCTTTTTTGCCGGTCTTGGGCCTTCTTCGACGCATCCGCGTCAATGGGTGAAACCCCCTTCAGACGCGCAACATCGTCTTGATCGCACGCCGCTCGTCCATGGCCTTGTAGCCCTCGGCCACCTCGGCGATCGGCAGCACCAGATCGAAAACCTTGCCCGGCTGAATCACGCCGTTCTGCACGCGGTCCATCAGATCGGGCAGGAAGCGCCGCACCGGAGCGGGGCCGCCCAGCATGCGGTGCTGGGAGAAGAACAGCTTCTGGCCATCGAGCGTGACGCCGTGGGGCACGCCGACATAGCCGATGCTGCCACCCGGCCGAGTACTGCCGATGGCTTGTTGCATCGACTCTTCCAAGCCCACGCATTCCAGCACCGAGTCGGCACCGACGCCTTTGGTCAGCTCCATGATGCGGGCGATGCCGTCGTCACCGCGCTCGGCCACAATGTCGGTCGCTCCGAATTCGCGGGCCAGCGCTTGCCGTGGTGCGTGGCGACTCATGGCGATGACGCGTTCGGCGCCCATCTGGCTCGCGGCCAGCACACCCATCAGACCGACCGCACCATCACCGACCACCACCACCGTGCCGCCAGGACGAACGTTCGCGGCATCGGCTGCATACCAACCCGTGCCGAGCACATCGGAGACCGCCAGCATGTGCGGAATCAAGTCGTCCGACGGCATCTCTGACGTTGCCACCAGCGTGCCATCGGCCAGCGGCACCCGCGCATACGGCGCCTGCGCACCACTCATGAACTCGCCCTGCGCGCAGGATGACTGGAAGCCGAACGCACAATGTGGACAAGTGTTATCGGACAGGCAGAACGAACCCACCACGAACTGGCCGGGCTTCACGCTACGCACTTCCGCACCCACTTCGACGACCACGCCGCAATATTCGTGGCCCATCGGCGTGGGACCACTCTGCTTCGACATGCCGCGGTACGGCCACAGATCCGAGCCGCAGACGCAGGTCGCCGACAACTTGATGATGGCATCGGTGGATTTCAGAATTTTCGGGTCGGCGACCTGTTCGTAGCGAACATCGCCGGGGCCGTACATCATGGTTGCGTGCATGGGTGTACTCCTCGTTCTATCGGTTGGTTTTCAAGTGCCGACCACGTTCAGGCGGCGCCCACGGCCGCTCAAACGTCAGAAGGCAGGGCCTGCGAGGTACTCCTCATCGGTGACTTGCTCCATCCAGTTGACCACCTTGCCATCCAGCGACTCCTGCACGGCGATGTGTGTCATCGCCGTCGTTGGGGTAGCGCCGTGCCAGTGCTTGTGGCCGGGTGGGCAGGTGATGATGTCGCCCGCATGGACCTCCACGATCGGTTCGCCCTCGCACTGTGTCCAGCCCTTGCCCGAGGTCACGATCAGCACCTGGCCGAGTGGATGGTTATGCCAGGCACTGCGCGCACCGGGCTCGAAGGTGACGATGGCGCCGGTGACGCGCGCGTCGCCGCTGCCCTTGAACGGCATGTCGATGCGGACCTTGCCGGTAAAGTATTCCGCAGGGCCGTTGGCCGAGGGTTGTGAGCCGTTGCGCAGGATTTGCATGGGGATACTCCGGTGATGAAAAAGGCAGGCGAGCAGTGATGAGTTTTGCCAGTGCGGCCCGTGCCCGGTCGCGGCCGAAAGTTGCCGTTACCGGTGCGCCAACCAGAACCTACTCCTGGGAAAAAGCGATGCGTGCGGTGCCCCGGCCGAGTACGCGGGCCAGCTCGCCGGGATCGTCAACGCGTCCAAGCCGAGTGTAGGAATAGGACGAACGAAACGGCTCATAGAAGAGGACCACGGTTTTCGAGCCATACAACATGAGGTCACCACTGAGGATCGCGCCAGGCTGAATCGGTTCCGTCGGTAGCTCTTTTGACAAATCCGCGTACTTCTCGTTGCCGTTGAGCTCGGCCATGTCCAAGCTCAACGGAAGCTGGGACGCGAACGTCCGCGCGGCCTCGGTATCGGCCAGAGTGACGGTGAATCGTCGGTCGCCGACGGTCATCCACATGGTAAACTCCTTGGATTTTATGGAAGCATGGACGTCACTTTTCGAAACTGCCACAGCCGGTACGAGCTCGCGCGCCTCGCATGCGCTCAGCAGCAACAAGCCAAGCGTCATCGCCAATCCCGGCATGATCCACCGCGACGATGTTGCGCCGAAAATGGTCAAAGCTCCTGGGCTGTGGGACGGAAGACGAGCTCGTTGATATCCACGTCCTCCGGCTGGCTGATGGCGAACGCAGCCACCCGCGCGTAGCTATCCGCGGATATGCCCACCCGGCCGACGTAATCCTGGTTGGCCGATTGCACGTCCTTGTCGCTGATCTGTTCGAGCAGTTCGGTCTTGACCGCCCCTGGCGAGATGAGCGTCGTTCTGATGTTGTAGGGCTTCACTTCCTGCCGAAGTCCTTCGGTCAGGCCGCGCACCGCGAACTTGGTCGCCGAGTACACCGCGGAGCCGGGAAACACCTTGTAAGCCGCCACCGATGCCGTGTTGATGATGTGGCCAGACTTCTGCGCCTGCATGTGGGGAAGCACGGCGGCGACGCCGTAGAGCACGCCCTTCAGGTTGACGTCGATCATCCGGTCCCACTCGTCGATCTTCAATCGCTCGATGGGCGAAAGCGGCATGACGCCCGCGTTGTTGACCAGGACATCAATCCGACCAAACGCTTCCATCGCGGCGGTAGCCACTTTCTGCATGTCAATGGGACGGGTGACGTCGGTCACGACGGCTACCGCTTTTCCACCGGCCTTCGTGATCTCTTCTGCGAGCGTATCGATGCGGTCACTGCGGCGCGCCGCCAGAACAACCCTGGCGCCTTGAGCGGCAAGGTGACGGGTTGCGGCTTCGCCCATGCCACTGCTCGCGCCGGTGATGATGATGACTTTTCCTGCGATGTTATTGCTCATTTTGTACCTCGTGATGTTGGTTGGAAGCAGGGTGTGCTGGCTGAAGGACGCTACTATTCCGCCAGTGAATTTCGCGGGCGGGACGTCAGCAGCGTCAGGAAGGCGGCGAGCAGCAAGACACCCGCGCTTGCGATAAAGGTGGAGCGGTAGCCGGCGGTATCGAACAGAACGCCGCCCATCGTGGAGCCCAGAGCGATGGACAACTGGATCACCGCCACCATCAGCCCGCCACCGGCTTCAGCATTCTTCGGCGTCGCCTGGGCGATCCAGCTCCACCAGCCCACCGGGGCCGCCGTCGCGATCAAACCCCAAGCGCCCAGCAGCGCGGCGACGGTAACGACCGAACCGCCGAACGGAATCAGCGACAACGCGATCACCGCCATCAGTAACGGAATCGCGATCAAGGTCCGGTAGAGGCTTCGTTTCAGGAAGGCGCCGATCAACACGGTACCGATGAAGCCCGACACTCCAATCACGAGCAGCACCAGCGAAACGGTGGACACGCCGGCGTGCGTTACCCTTTCCAGAAACGGCCGCAGGTAAGTGAAAAGAGCGAACTGCCCCATGAAGAAGGCACCGCAAGCCGCCATACCCCACGCCACCGTGCGGCTCTTGAACAGCTTGAACACGTTGCGCGAACCCGACGCGTGATCTTCGGTTGTCATTGCAGGCAAGCTCATCCACTGCCATGTCAGAGCGATGGCTGCCACCGGCACCAGGCAAAAGAACGCGCCGCGCCAGCCCATGACCGAACCGAGATAGGCACCCAGCGGCGCCGCCACCACGGTGGCCAGTGCGTTGCCACCATTGAAAATGGCCAACGCACGATGCACCTGGCTGCCGGGCACCAGGCGCATGGCCGTCGCCGCCGACATCGACCAGAAACCGCCGATGACCACACCGATGAGCGCACGACCAGCCATGTAGGTCAGGTAGTTCTGCGCCAGCGCAACAACAGCGCCCGACAGTGCCATCAAACCGGTCAGCAACAACAGCAGCGTCTTTCGATTCATGGTCCCGGCGAGTGCCGAGATCGACAGGCTGGTCACTACCGCGAGCGCACCGGAGATCGCGATGCCTTGCCCGGCCATTCCCTCGGTGACGCCGAGGTCGGTCGCGATCGGGGTCAACAGGCTGACCGGCATGAACTCAGAGGCGATCAGTGCGAACACGCACAGCGACATCGCAAAGACGCCGCTCCAGTGGGCGGGTTGCGCCGTTGCGTGATGTTGGTTGCTACCCGTAGTGGCGTCTACCAGGGTGGTCATGACTTCGTTGTGCCTCGTTGCAGATGAAACGGCCGTGCTCGCTCACAAGACAGACGCGGCCGTGGAGATGACGAGTTCAAACAACCATTCGCTCGGTTATTTCGTCGCCAGGTTCTGCTTGAAGAACGCCGTCAGCTTGTCGAACGGAATGAGCTCGACGCGGTCGTAGAGGTCAACGTGTCCAGCGCCAGGAATGATGACCAGCTCCTTGGGTTCGCCTGCCAGCCGATAGGCTTCTTCACTGAACTCACGCGAGTGCGCCTTCTCGCCGGTAATGAACAGCATCGGCCGCGGCGAGATCGTGTCGATGTCCGCGAGCGGGTAGAAGTTCATGAACTTCACGTTGCTGGTCAGCGTCGGATGCGTGGTCAGTTGCGGCGAAGAGCTTGCCGGCGTGAACTCGCCGCGCGGAGTGCGATAGAAGTCGTAGAACTCGCGCTGGATCGGATCGGTGTTTTCGTCCAAGTGCTGAACGGTGCCGCCGGTGTATTTGATGGCGCCACCGGTAAACTCCACGTCACGCTGCGCGGCGGCCGCGGCAATCATCGCCTTGCGCTGATCCACCGATACGCCATGCCGCAGACCATGCCGGTTGACCCCACCCATGTCGTACATGCTGACCGTGGCGATCGCCCGGATGCGTGGGTCGATCTTGGCCGCGCTGATGACGAATCCGCCACTGCCGCAGATGCCGATGGCACCCACGCGTTGCTTGTCCACGAACGGTTGGCTACGCAGAAAATCCACCGCTGCGCTGAAGTCTTCGGCGTAGATGTCGGGAGCCACGGCATTGCGCGGCTGGCCTTCGCTCTCGCCCCAGAACGACAGGTCGAGCGAGAGCGTGACGAATCCCTGCTCGGCCATTTTGGTGGCATAGAGGTTGGCACTCTGCTCCTTCACCGCACCCATCGGATGCCCCACGACGATGGCGGCATGGCGGGCGCTGCGGTCCAGGTTTTTGGGGACGAACAGATTGCCGGTCACGGTCATCTGGTATTGGTTCTTGAAGGTGACCTTTTGCACGACCACCTTGTCGCTGGTGTAGAAGTTGTTCGCGCCATGCGACATGTCGGCTCCTGTTGCAATGAGAGGAGCGATCAAAAGCGCCATCAGCGCCATCAGCGCCATCATCTTCTTCATGGTTCCGCTCCGGGATCAGTAGGTCGAGCCATTGTCCCCGCCCGACACCTCCTTGATAAGATGATGAATACTTGTATGCCTTATTAGTTCAACTAATTAATCGGGCGTGCCAGAATGGCGCCATGGCACGACGCAACCTCAATGATTTGCTGGCCTTCGTCACGGTGGCCCGGGAAGGAAGCTTTACCCGTGCGGGCGCCGCGCTGGGCGTGAGCCAGTCGGCGCTCAGCCAGGCCATCAAGGCCCTGGAAGAGCGGCTGGAGATTCGGCTGTTGACCCGCACCACGCGCAGCGTGTCGCCCACCCCTGCTGGTGAGCGCTTGCTGCAGGCGATCGGCAACCGCTTCGACGAGATTGAATCGGAACTGGATGCGCTAACCGCGCTACGCGACAAGCCGGCCGGTTCGGTGCGCATCACCAGCGGTGACCACGTGTTGCGCAACATCCTGCTGCCCAAGCTGATGCCGTTGATGCACCACTACCCGGACGTCCACGTTGAATTCGATGTCGCCTACGGGCTGCGCGACATCGTCGCCGATCGCTTCGATGCCGGCGTGCGTCTGGGTGAAAGCATCGACAAGGACATGATTGCGATGCCCATCGGCCCGAAACTGCGAATGGCCGCCGTCGCGTCGCCAAGCTACTTCGAGAACCATCCTGTTCCGAAGTCACCGGATGATCTGACCAGGCATCGTTGCATCAACATCCGCTTCCCCACGCACGGCGGCCTCTACGTCTGGGAGTTCGAGCGCCGTGGTCGACAGGTGAATGTTCGGGTCGATGGCCAGGTGACTTTCAATACCTCTCCGCACATCGTGCTTGCGGCACTGGAAGGGCTGGGCGTTGCCTACCTGCCCGAAGAAGAATTCTCGCCGCATCTTGAAAAGGGGCGACTGGTTCGTGTGCTTGAGACCTGGTGCCCGCCGTTTCCTGGCTACCATCTTTACTACCCAAGCCGTCGACAGCCGTCGCCCGCGTTCTTGCTCGTCCTCGACGCGTTGCGGCTGTAGGAGTCGTTTATCGCTTTCGGTGGAGTTGTCAGGCGTTACCCAAGCCCTCGGCACCTTGCTTTGGGTGGTGTCGGCATTCATCGATGTCGTAGTTGGCAAGCTGAGCGTGCTGGAAGGATCGATTCGCGTCTAACTTCTCCCAGACACAGCCGCTTCGCGTTGTTGCTCACTTTCCACCAGCAAGTCGACAAACGCGCGAACCTTGGCCGGACGAAAGCGGGCGGCCGGGAATACCGCATGGATGCCGCCGGTGGGCAGCGTCCACTGCGGCAAGACCTGGATCAAGCGGCCTGAGGCAAGACCGTCAGCAATGGCGTAGTCCGGGAGTACCGACAGGCCAGCACCTGCACATACTGCTTCGCGCACGGCGAGGGTGGCATCGAGAAAGATCGAGGCCTGCACGACGACCGACTGCTGTTCGCTCCGCTTGCGCGAAAAATTCCATTGCGAATGATCACGCAATGCGGTGTTGGCAATGAAGGGTAGCCGTGCGATCTGTTCCGGTCGGGTGAGCCGCGACACCTGCGGTGCCAGGCTCGGCGCTGCGACAAGCAATTGGCGAAAGGAGCCGATTTTTCGCGCTTGCAATCCGGACTCGGTCAGCCACCCCACGCGAATTGCCAGTTCGATGTTGCTCGACATCATGTCCAACGTCTGGTCGCTCAGAATCGCATCTACCTTGCAGGCCGGATAGCGCGACGTGAACGCCGCGATCGTCGGCATGAGGACGCCTACGCCATAGTCGAGCGGTGCAGTGAGCCGCAGCATGCCCGAGGGCTCGGTCGAGGCTTCTGCCAGTTCGTTGAACGCCTCATCGGCCTCGTGCAGGATCACGGCGCAGCGCTGATAGAAAGTGCGTCCCGCTTCGGTGACCTGCACTTTGCGCGTGGTGCGCACCAGCAGCGAGGCGCGAAATTCGTGCTCCAGCCGCGCTACCTGCTGGCTGACCACGGCCTTGGTGATGCCCAGGCGTTCGGCGGCGGCGGTGAAGGAGCCTGTTTCGACCACCGCCACGAAATATGCCAGGCGCCTGAGATTGCCGAGGCCTCCCGGTCCGGTGTCGTTTCCATTGTATTGTTTTTGCATACACAGCATATATCGCGTATGTATTTAAGAGTCAATCAAGTCTGCCTAGACTGCAGACTCGATCTCAGGAAAACTCCATGGCCAAGGTCATCCACTACTTGTACGACCCGCTGTGCGGCTGGTGCTACGGCGCGACACCTGCCGTTTCCGTACTGCTTGAAACACCGGGAGTCCGCATCGAGTTGCTACCGACCGGCTTGTTTTCTGGCATGGGTGCCAGGGCGATGAATAATGAGTTTGCAGCCTATGCCTGGTCGATCGACCAGCGGATCGAACAACTGACCGCTCAACCATTCAGCGAAGCCTATCGCCAGAAGGTTCTCGGCGACCGTCACCATCACTTCAACAGCGGTCCGGCCACCCTCGCGCTGACCGCCGTGGCATTGCGTGCGCCCTCGCGGGAATTCGAAGCGCTCAAGGCCATCCAGCACGCGCGGTATGTGGATGGCGACGACGTGACCTCGCGGCCGAAGCTGGTGGATCTTCTGAACAGGCTGAACCTGCAAACATCCGCGACGCTGCTCGAACGCGCGGATCCGGAACTGCTCGACGCCGCGCGTGCACGCACTGGTCGTGCACAGGCATTGATGCGTGAACTTGGTGCCCGCGGCGTGCCTACGTTCATTGCGGAGTCCGGAACTGGGCGCAAGCTGCTGGACACCCGTGCCGTTTATGCCAGGCCTCATGCGCTGGTGAGTCAAATCCACGCCAGTGAACCGGCCTGACCAGAGAATCCGGTGGTCCCTGTTGTTACAAATCAAAGCGGGAGCCGCGTCATGACCACACGAAGAGATGTTCTGAAGACCTTGGCCGTCGCGGGTGTCGCGACCGCCCTACTGGGAGCGAAAAGCACTATGGCTACAACGACCAAACTGACCTGGAAACAATTTCCCGCTGGCGAAAATGGATTCTTCCGTGCTCCCGTCTTGATCTCCGGTGCGCGCGAAGCTGTCTTGATCGATGGTGGCTTTACGCTACCGGATGGAAAGGCCCTCGTCGAAGCCATCAAAGCCAACGGCAAGCAGCTGACTACCATCTACGTCAGCCAGAGCGACCCTGACTACTACTTCAGTCTTGGGCCGATCAAGGCCGCCTTTCCTGACGCCCGCGTCATTGCCGCGACCACCACCATCGCCGCCATCAAGAGCAGCGTGGAGAAAAAGCTCGCCACCTGGGGTCCGCAACTGAAGGAAAATGGACCGCAGACGCTCGCGGACATCGTGATGCCGGAAGCCTTCGACAGCCCTGCGCTGATCATCGAAGGTCACAGCATCGAGATCGTCGATGCCGACGGCCTGGCCAACCGTCGCTATCTGTGGGCGCCCTCGCTTGAAGCCATCTTCGGTGGCGTGCTGGTGTTCTCCGGCGTGCATGTCTGGACCGCCGATACCCAGGGCGCAGAAGCCCGCGCTACATGGGTCAAGAACCTGGATGCCATGGCCGCACGAAAGCCACGCGTCGTGGTCCCGGGCCACATGGCGGTCGATGCCACCACGGACGTCTCGGCGATCCTCTACACGCGCGACTATCTGCTGGCGTTCGAGGAAGAACTGGCCA
>JBDTZX010000056.1:0-2216 GCA_040004895.1 Rhodanobacter sp.
CGTCGTAGTTGATCGGCTTGAAGTTCAGCGTGTCGCCGTCCTTCGAGGCCACTTCGAGCGCAGTGCCCGCCTGCCAGCCGGCCGGCAGTTTCACGCTGGCTTCGGTGTTGATCTGGCGGGCATAGTGGCCGGCCGGATACAGGGTGACCGAGTTCCACTGCATGTTGAGCATCTCGGGCGTCATCACCACGCGTCCCTGGCTCTTCTCCTGCGCCGAGAGAAACTGGAACGCCACTTCCACGCCGCTGGCACCCTGCGGCACGTCGACATGGAATGCGAACACGTTGAGCGGATCGCGCGTCCACGGCAGTACCTGACCGTTGGCCTTCACCACCAGCCCGGCCATCTTGTCGATGGTGCCGGTCGGCGAATGGTTGCCGGGCAGCCACTGCGGGTACAGCAACGTGAGCGGGCCGGCCGCCGCGGGAATCACCTCATGCACGCGGAAAATGCGGTGCGCCACGTCGGTGGCGTCCACGTTGATCTTCAGGGTGCCCTGATACGGCACATCCTGCGGTGGCGCGACATCGGCAAGGGCGGTGAAACTGCCCAGCCCGAAGGCGGCGGCGGCAAGAGCTGAAGCAAGGTGGGTGACTTTCACGAAGTTCTCCGAACGGGGATGAGGAGCGTTGCGACGCCATGAATCGGCATTCGACCGGCTGCGCGAACGAGCCGGATGCGGGTGGTTTCGGGAATCCGGGTCGGCGACAAGCTGCCACGACATGGATCGAAGGAGTCGATGCTAGACCCGTCCCGCAGTGCTTCACCCATGCCGAAGGTCATGATCGGCCCGGCGATACCGACGGCATCCCGATACCGTGAGGGTTTCTGGCATCCATCTTGCTCTTCCCTTCCCCATGGATGCACACCAGCCACCTGCCGAGCGCCACCTGCGAGCACTGTTCCTTGGCAGGGATGCGGGCGACCCGAAAACGCGCCGCGAATATCGCCACTATCTGGCTCAGCAGATGAGCCCGATGGCGCATGCATTGATGCTGGTTGCCGTGGCCGCCTATCTGATTGCCACAGGCGTCAGTGCGTTCGTCTCGGCCTCATCGTTGCCGGTGGCGTGGCGACTGGCTCCGGCGCTGCCGCTGTTATTGGTCGCCGCCGCCACCGGCCGCACACGCTCGCCACTGGCACTGAGTCTGTTGACGCTGCTATGCGTGCTGTTGCTGGAAATCGGCATCAACCTCAACGGGCTGGGTCGTGCGCAAGGCCTGCCCTGGGTTCTCCCCGGGGGCCTGTTGATTCCAATCACCTCGTCGGTGATCTGGCCGGGGCGTTGGGATTTTCTCGCCGCGATGACCCTGTGCGCGTTGGGGCCGTTGCCGATGATGTTGCTTGGCGACGATGGCAATGGTGCACGGATCCTCCAGTACACCGTCTACATGGCGGTCGCGATCGGCCTTTCCGCCGTGTTGCGCGCCTTCATGACGCGCACGCTGTTCGCCCAGTTCCGGCTGGAGCGACAGTTGCGCGAGCAGGTCAACACCGACGGGCTGACCGGACTGCTGATTCGCAACCGCTTTCTGGCACTGGCGCAGGACAAGCTCGTCGACGCACAGCAACAGCAGTTGCCGACCTGCATGCTGTATCTGGACGCCGACCACTTCAAGCGACTCAACGACGAGCACGGCCACGCGGCGGGCGACGACGCGCTGGTGGCGATGGCGGCCGCGCTGCGCGCGCAGATCCGGCCTAACGATCTGATCGGCCGCATCGGTGGCGAAGAATTCGCACTGCTGCTGCCGGGACTCGACATGCGCCAGGCTTCCGATCGCGCCGAGCGACTGCGCCTGGCGATCCATTCGGTGCAGCGTCCGGACGGCCCGCTGACGGTCAGCATCGGCATCGCCGAGTGCAGCTATCCCGGCGAAGCCATCGGCAGCCTGCTGGCACGCGCCGACCATGCGATGCGTCAGGCCAAGCAGAACGGACGCGACCGGGTGGTCAGGGTGTGCGCCTGATCGTCACGTTCGCGTCGGGTTCGGTCCGGACGCGTCCGGCCCGGATCAACCGTTGCCATCCTGCTCCAGCTTGCTGTGCCACATGCCGTAACCGAAGTAGATCAGGCAGCCGATCGCCATCCAGATCACGAAACGTTCGTAGGTGATCCACGGCAACCCGTAGATCAGCACGGCGGAGAACACGATGCCCAGCGGCGCGGTGAACCACACTGCCGGCGTACGGAAGTTGCGCTGCAGTTCCGGCCG
>JBDTZX010000371.1:0-2214 GCA_040004895.1 Rhodanobacter sp.
TCGATCTCCTCGCTGACGAACTCAATCACTTTCCCGCTGTCCACATCAATCATGTGGTCATGATGCTTGCCGCGATCGAGTTCGTAGACAGCCTGTCCACCTTCGAAATTGTGCTTGACGATGATGCCCGCAGCCTCGAACTGGGTCAGAACGCGGTATACCGTCGCCAGACCGATGTCTTCGTGGTGAGCGAGCAGTTTCCGGTAGACATCTTCAGCGGTGAGATGCCGAACACCTTCTTCGTCGAAGATCTGCAGGATGCGCATGCGCGGATGCGTGACCTTGAGTCCCACTCTCCGCAGTTCGTTCGTTTCCTGATCCATAGCCAGCCCCTCGCACACGGCGTTACCAAGCCGATAGTGTATCATCCGACACCTTCACGATCCGGACGCAACACGCATGCAAAAGCTGATCACCCTGCTGGTTTTCGCCATGCTGGCGCTCTCAATCGCCGGCTGCCACATCGTCTATACGCCTGATGTGCAGCAAGGCAATTTGCTCGACAAGAAGGTGGTGGATCAGCTCAAACCCGGCATGACCAAACGTCAGGTCATCGTGTTGATGGGGACGCCATCGGTCAGCACACCATTCAACCAGAGCCGCTGGGATTATGTGTCCACCATCGCGCACCGTGGCGGACCGATCAAGATTCGCACTTTCAGCCTCACCTTCAACAACGACACGTTGGTGCGTACCGAAGGTGACTTCTTTGCGCAAGACGCCCAACAGCTGGTAAAGGATAGCAAGAAGTATCGCGCTGGCTATCCCGTCAACGAAACCGAAGGCGACAAGAGCACGAATCCGAACGACAACAAGAACGATGGCGGATTTGGCTCGGGCGACAAGAGTGGCCACTGATTGACCCACGGAGTCATCGTCTGGGGTCAGCCGTGCGGGCGCGCTTTCGGCGCGCCTCCATCGGATCCAGCAGAAGCGGACGATAGATCTCGATGCGGTCGCCATCCTGCACAACATGATTGGACAAAACCTTGCGGCCGAAGATCCCGACGTCGGGGGTCGCTGTTGCGGAGATATCGGCAATACCTGAAGCCTCGATCGCCTGCGCCACGGTACTGCCGGCTTCCAGCACAATCCGACGGCAAAGCAGGCTTGAAGCTTCCGCAGAGATCACTTCCACGACAATCATCGCCTCAGCCATAGATGCGCTCGGCTTCCCGGCAGAAATCATCGACCATTCGATTGGCCAAGCCCTGAAATCCCAGTTTCAAGGCGGCTCCTCCGAGCCGGCTGGAATATTCGAAATCAAGGGCAAAAGAAATCTTGCTACCCGCATCGCCCAACCCGATGAACTCCCAAAGGCCATCGAGGCTTCGAAATGGCCCATCGACGAGGTTCATGCGCAAACTGCGGGGGGCATCTGTCGTGTTACGCGTGGTAAAGCTCTGATGAAACCCCGCAAACTTGAG
Source organism: Rhodanobacter sp. (assembly GCA_040004895.1). Lineage (GTDB taxonomy): Bacteria > Pseudomonadota > Gammaproteobacteria > Xanthomonadales > Rhodanobacteraceae > Rhodanobacter. The sequence goes on from JBDTZX010000371.1 coordinate 1,428, forward strand.
ATCGAGTCTCGCAACCAGCGTATGCGAATCCCGCTCAAGCACTTCGGCACCCGCGCACCAGGAGAAGCGCTTTGGGTATGCTTCGACCTGATTGACCAACTCGAACATCTGCGCCGGCGAGTATTTCACCAGCGCGCTGCGGCGGATTTCGATCACGGCGACCTCTTTACATCGCGCTTGGTTCGGCCCGGCATGCGGTCACACCGGTGTAAGGCAACGAATCGAGTTTAGCGGACATGGCAAAGACGAAAGACAAGGACAGCAAGAGCGGCGGCACCATCGCGCTGAACAAGCGTGCGCGTTTCGACTACCACATCGATCAACGCTACGAAGCGGGCATCGCCCTGCAAGGCTGGGAGCTGAAGGCGCTGCGTGCCGGCCGGATCAATTTTGGTGACGGTTATGCGGTCGTCAAGAACAATGAAATCTTTCTTGTCGGAACATCGATCCCGCCGTTGATCAGTGCGTCCACCCACGTCATCGCCGAGGACCGGCGCACGAGAAAGCTGCTGCTGCACCGCAAGGAAATCGATCAGCTGGTCGGTGCTGTCGAGCGCAAGGGATACACGCTGGTGCCGACGGCAATGTACTGGAAGGGCAACAAGGTCAAGGTCGAGGTGGGTCTTGCCCGCGGCAAACAGGAACATGACAAGCGCGATACCGAAAAACAACGCGACTGGCAGATCGAGAAACAACGCACCATGCGCTCACACAATCGCGACGGCTGAGCCATCACAAGCCAAAAAAAACCCCGATCACTCGGGGTTCGTGTTTGGTGGAGGTGGCG
>JBDTZX010000491.1:0-2213 GCA_040004895.1 Rhodanobacter sp.
CGTTCGTTCTCACGCAACACTTCACCAGCTGCAACCTGCTGCGACAATACGACGCTGTGCATATGCCGTTTGTGACCGCCGCGATAGTGCATCCGTGCGACGATTTCCTGACCCGGATAGCAACCTTTGTCGACCACGACAGCCAGCAGTCGTTGCAGCGAGAGGGAGGGTGGAAGCAATTCATTCAATGTCGATGACGGCAACCACGGCCAGCCATCGCGCAACTGCATCTCTCGCCAATCGTCGTCGCCAGCGCTGGCGGATTTGATTTGCAGACTGTAGTCGCCGCAACCGAGTGAGAACATCCCTTCCTCGCTGCGCACGGCGTGCAACTGAAGCGACGGTCCGGTCCCAAGCGCACGCGGCGGCAAAGCGGTCAAGGTCAGTTTCGAACGGAACACGAAACGTCGGAGCGCATCGATGATCGCCACCGCATCGCCACCGCGCAACAGCAGCAGCAAACGATCGTCGGACATTCTCGCGAGCTGGAAAAACGCCTGCACGCGACCTTGTGCATCCAGCCATGCGCTGAACTGCCAGTCGCCGATGGCGAGCGCCGTGACATTGCTGCTGAATTGCGCATGCGCAAAAGCAACCGCATCGGGGCCTTCGAGCAGCAATGTTTCAGCGGAATAGCTTGCAGACATGGGTTTCAAGGGTTGGGGCGGTGAGCGGGCGCCACAAGTATGAATGTGGCGCAGGCAGCGGGCGCACCCCAGGCTGCCGCAGTTGTGCTGCTTTGCCGCAGGGTTTAACCTTTGCCGGCTTGTAAAACCATGTCCGATACCTCTTCCCCAGCCAAGTCCGAGCCTGTTTCCGTTCCAGCGGAAAAGGCCGCCATGCCTGCAAGGCCGGCGCCGGGCGAAGCACCGGTGGAGCGGCCAGTGCTGGACCCCACGCGGTATGGTGACTGGGAAAAGAACGGTCGCTGCATCGACTTCTGAGCGATTGTTCGGCACGTCGCCGGCAGGGTTCAGAGTCCGGGCAAGTGGCGCGGGCATCAGCGATTCCACACAGGATAGCCATCATGGCAGACACCCGACGACCGCTCTCTCCGCACCTTCAGATCTATCGATGGCAGGTGCAGATGGTGAGTTCCATCCTGCACCGGGCGACCGGTATCGCGCTTGCCGTCGGCAGTCTGCTGGTGGTGTATGGCCTGCTCGCACTGGCGGCGGGTGAAGAGAGCTTCAATCACTTCAGGAACCTTGTCGGTAGTCCGGTCGGCACATTGCTGATGATCGGCTGGACCTGGGCACTGTTCTACCACTTGTGCAACGGCATCCGTCATCTGGTGCAGGACGCCGGTGCCGGCTATGCGATCCACCAGTTCGTGCGTTCCAGCTGGCTGTCGGTGGCGCTGAGTCTGGTGCTCACCGCACTCGCATGGGCCTATGTCTTCACGACCGGAGCTGCGGCATGAACGCGAAGGATCTGCGTCACCCGATCAAGGTTGCACGCGGCCTCGGCTCATCGCAGTCCGGTGTGGGTCACTGGTGGACACAGCGGGTGACAGCCGCTGCCCTGGTCATGCTGGGCATCTGGTTCGTGCTCATGCTGCTTTCCCTGCTGCATGCGGATTACGCCACCGCTCGCGCCAGCGTGGCCAGGCCGTGGAACGCGCTGCTGCTGATCGCCTTCGTGCTCGCCATGTTCTGGCATGCGGTGCTCGGTCTGCAGGTGGTGATCGAGGACTACGTGCATGTCCGCTGGAAGGAGGTCGTGTTGCTGGTAGCGATCAAGTTCCTCGCCGTGCTGGGTGCGCTGGCAAGCGTGCTGGCCGTGCTGCGCATTGCGCTGACCCCCTAAGACGCGAGGATACGGTTTCATGGAAAGCTCCAAGTTGGAATCCTACAAAGTCCAGCAGCATCTGTATGACGTGATCGTGGTCGGCGCCGGCGGCGCGGGCCTGCGTGCCACCTTCGGCCTGGCCGAGAAAGGTCTCAAGGCCGCCTGCATCACCAAGGTGTTTCCCACGCGCTCACATACCGTGGCAGCGCAGGGTGGCATCTCCGCCGCGCTCGGCAACATGGGCGAGGATGACTGGCGTTTCCATTTCTACGACACCGTCAAGGGTGGCGACTGGCTCGGCGACCAGGACGCGATCGAATACATGTGCAAGGAAGCGCCCGCCGCGGTGATCGAGCTGGAGCATTACGGCGTGCCGTTCTCGCGCACCGAGGAAGGCAAGATCTACCAGCGTCCGTTCGGCG
>JBDTZX010000047.1:0-2212 GCA_040004895.1 Rhodanobacter sp.
CATTGCGGCACGACAGGCGCTGGCGGCGCTCGGACAGGCGCCGATGATCGCGCTGTGGCAGTCACTGTCCACGCGGCCGGTGGCGCAGGTGCTGCTCACTCACGACGACCTGCGCAATCGTCGCCGTTATCTCAATGCAAGAGCCACCTTGCGCGAACTGCTGGCGCTGCAGGTGCTGCCGGTGGTGAACGAGAACGACACGGTTGCGGTGGACGAACTCAAGCTGGGCGACAACGACAACCTTGCAGCCATCGTTGCTGCACTGGTCGACGCCGACGTGTTGCTGATCGCCTCGGATGTCGATGCGTTGTATACCGCTGACCCGCGTCGCCACCCCAACGCCGAACCCATCAGCCATGTGCCGGCGCTGACGCCAGCCATTCTCGCGATGGCCGGCGACAGCGGCAGTGAGGTCGGTACCGGCGGCATGCGCACCAAGCTGGAGGCTGCCGCCAAGGCAGCGGCGGCGGGCATCCCGACGGCACTCTTCAACGGTCGCGATACCTTGACGGTAGAGGCCCTGAAGCGGGATCGCCTGCACGGCACATTGTTCGGCGCGGCGAGCAGTCGCATGCAGGCGCGCAAGTACTGGCTGCGGCATGCGCCCTCCGCAGCGGGCTGCATTCGCATCGATGCCGGCGCCGCGCGGGCGGTGCTCGGTGGGCAAGTCTCGCTGCTGCCCGGTGGTGTGCTCGGTGTGGATGGCGAATTTCATCGTGGCGATCTGGTGGAAGTCGTCGATACGGAAAAGTGTGCTGTCGCACGTGGCATTGCTCAATACGGATCCACCGAGATGCGTCGGCTCGCCGGGCGACACAGTCGCGAAATCGAAGGACTGCTCGGCTACAGCTACGGCGCCGAGGTGGTTCATCGGGATGATCTTGTGACCTTGGGCGACGCCAGTATTCGCGACCAGGAAGTGGGCGCATGAGCGATATCCGGCAGCAGGCGCTCGACTGTCGCGATGCCGCACGAGCCATCGCCGAACTCGACAGCGCCGCCAAACGAAAGCTGCTTCAGGCGATGGCTGCAGCGCTCGAAACGCAGTGCGATGCCGTGCTCGCCGCCAACGCGCGCGACATGCAGCAGGCGCAGGCCAACGGCGTGCAGGGAGCGATGCTCGATCGGCTGCGACTCGATGCATCACGCGTCGCCGGCATCGCCAGCGCGCTGCGTGAGGTGGCCGGGCTGCCCGATCCGGTCGGCATGGTGACGCGCAGCGAGACGCGGCCCAACGGGATCCATATCGAACGTGTGCGCGTACCGCTCGGTGTGGTGGCGATGATCTACGAAGCACGCCCCAACGTTACCGCCGATGCCGCCGCGCTGTGCCTGTTCGCCGGCAACGGCGTGATCCTGCGCGGCGGTTCCGAAGCGCTGCATTCCAACGTAGCAATTGCCGGCGCGTTGCAAACCGCACTTGTCGCGAACGGCCTGCCGGCAGCCGCACTGACCCTGATCAGCGACCTTCGCCGCGAAGCGATGATAGAGATGCTGCAATTGGTCGACATCATCGACCTGGCCATCCCGCGCGGCGGCGAGGGGTTGATCCGTTTTGTCGCCGAGCACGCGCGCGTGCCAGTGATCAAACACTACAAGGGTGTGTGCCACCTCTACGTGGATCGCACGGCCGACCTCGACCTCGCGCTGAACCTGCTGATCGACGGCAAGACCTCGCGCCCCGGCGTATGCAACGCGCTGGAGACACTGCTGGTGCATGCCGATATCGCCGCCACGTTCCTGCCGCGCGCCGCACAGGTCTTGCGTGAGCGTGGCGTGGAGCTGCGCGGCGACGAATGCAGTCGCGTACTGGTGATCGACATGCAGGCCGCCAGCGACGACGACTATGCCGCGGAATTCCTCGACCTGATTCTCGCCGTGCGCATCGTTGACGACCTCGACGCCGCCATCGCGCACATCCGACGCTACGGCTCCGACCACACCGAAGTCATCGCCACCCGCGACGAGGTCGCCGCGCACCACTTCATCCATGCCATCCGTTCAGCCGTCGTGATGGTCAACGCCTCCTCGCGTTTCAGCGACGGCGGCGAACTCGGCCTCGGTGCCGAGATCGGCATCTCTACCACGCGCCTGCACGCCTACGGCCCGATGGGCGCGGAGTCGCTCACCATCGAGCGGTTTGTGGTGCGCGGGGAAGGGCAGGTGCGGCATGCGGAAAGTCGGGTTTGATGTTTCCCGCACCACATTTGTT
>JBDTZX010000381.1:0-7328 GCA_040004895.1 Rhodanobacter sp.
CCCAAGCCCGATGCCCATGTTCGAAGGCCTGCGTTTCAACCATTGGAAAACCAGCGAAGGCGACGACGGTATTGTCGTGCTGACACTCGATCGCGCCGACAGCAGTGTCAACGCGATCTCGCGAGCGGTCATGGACGAGCTCGAACAAATGGTCGAGCGGCTGACGATCGAGAAACCGGCCGGGGTGATCATTCACTCGGCGAAACCCACCGGATTCGCGGTCGGTGCCGACATCAAGGCCTTCGTGGAATATGCGAAAAACGACACCGTGCAGGAGAACATCGAACACGGTCAGCGGGTCTACGACTCCCTCGCGCGGCTGGCCTGTCCGACCGTGGCTGCCGTCCACGGTACGTGCATGGGCGGCGGCACGGAGCTGATCCTGTCCTGCCGCCAGCGCATCGCCGCCGACGACGACACGACCCGGATCGCGTTGCCCGAAGTGCTGCTCGGCATCCATCCCGGCTGGGGCGGCACGGCGCGACTGCCGCGCCTTATCGGCGCTACTGAAGCACTGCCGCTGATGCTCACCGGCAAATCGTTGTCGGCCCGGCGTGCGCTGGCACTGGGCGTGGTGGACCGGCTCGCGCGCCCGGACGAGCTGCTCAGCGAAGCGCGCCTGTTGCTGCGCCGTCCGCAGGCGCGACCGTTCGTGCGTCGGACCATGGCATGGGCGAGCAACACCTGGCTGGCGCGACAGATCGTTGCGCCGATGGTCATGCGGAAGACCGCCGCCAAGGTTCGCAGGGAACATTACCCTGCGCCGTTCGCCATGATCGAGGTGTGGAAGCGCGGCGGCAACGACATCCGTCAGCGCCTGAAACTCGAGGCGCGTTCGGTGACGAAACTGGCGCAGACGCCGACCGCGCGGAATCTGATCCGGATCTTCTTCCTGCAGGAGCGACTGAAGAGCCAGGGCAGCGGCGTGGATCCGGCGATCAGGCGCGTGCACGTGGTCGGCGCCGGCGTGATGGGTGGCGACATCGCCGCGTGGACTGCCTACAAGGGTTTCGAAGTGACCCTGCAGGATCGCGACATGAAATTCGTGCAGCCGGCGCTGGATCGCGCACGGCAGCTGTACGAAAGAAAATTGAAGACACCTGAAAAGATCGCGGAAGCCGTTGGACGGCTACGCGCCGATCTCGATGGCAACGGGGTGGCCGCGGCCGATCTGATGATCGAGGCGATCTACGAGAACGCCGAGGCAAAACGCGAACTCTACAGCCGGGTCGAAGCGCAGTTCCAGGGTGACCAGATTCTCGCCAGCAACACCTCCAGCATTCCGCTGGCCGACCTGCGTGAAGGGCTTCGTCGGCCGGAGCATTTCCTCGGGCTGCATTTTTTCAACCCGGTGGCACAGATGCCGCTGGTCGAAGTGGTTCGCCACGACCAGCTCGATCCCGCGGTCGAGCGACGTGCGCTGGCATTCTGCAAGGCGCTGGGCAAGTTGCCGATCGCGGTCAAGGGCACGCCGGGATTTCTGGTCAACCGGATCCTGATGCCGTATCTGCTGGAAGCCTTGCGTCTTTACAGCGAAGGCGTGCCGGGTCCGGTACTCGATCGCGAAGCGAAGAAATTCGGCATGCCGATGGGCCCGATCGAACTGGCCGACACCGTGGGGCTCGACGTCTGCGCCTCGGTCGGCAAGGAACTGGCGCCGTTCCTCGGGCTGGAACTTCCACCAGGTCTTGACGAAAAACTCGCCGCCGGCAAGCGCGGCAAGAAGGATGGCGAGGGCCTGTATGTGTGGCAGGACGGCAAGCCGCAAAAGCCCGAGGTCGCGAGCGATTATATTGTGCCGCCGGATCTGCAGGAGCGCCTCATTCTGCCGATGGTCAACGAGGCAGTCGCCTGCCTCCATGACGGCGTGGTCGATGACGCCGACCTGCTCGATGCCGGTGTGATCTTCGGCACCGGCTTTGCGCCGTTCCGTGGCGGTCCGCTGCAATACGCGCGCAGTGAGGGGATCGAGAACGTGCGTCAAAGGCTGGAGCAGCTGGCACAGCGGCATGGCGAACGGTTCCGGCCCAAGCAGGGCTGGGAGCATCCTGCGCTGATGCGGAAAGGTCTCGCGGAAGGCAGTGCGAGCGTCTAGTCCGCTTTCGCTGCTACCACATCAGGTCGTCGGGCACGCCGTCATCACCCGCGGTCGCGGCTGAGGGGTCGACCAGCAACGCGAGCTGGTGCGCATCGATGTCGCGAACCTGTTCGGCAATCGCCCGAAGCACCAGCAGATAGCGGCCTCCCTGCTGGACCACGCCCAGTTCACCGGCATTGAGTGCGCTCAATTGCGCCGCGTCCACGTAAATGCGCCGGATCTTGTCGCCGTACTGAAAATTGCGCGGCTGGTCCGCTTCCGCCTTGTTGAGGATGTTTCCCGACAGCAATTGCTGGATCCGCACTTTGCGTTCGCGTCGCAGGCGGGCCACTTCGGCCGCCTCCTGTTCGACGCGTTTGCGCTCGGCCGAATCGCTTTGCGCACGGATCGCATATGCCTTGGCCAGATCGATGTCGCTCTGCTCCCGACGCGGTGGTCGCGCAGCATTCGCCTGGGGACCCGGCCGGTTATTTCTCTGCACCGGCTTGCCACTTTTCGGCAGCACGCGACTGTCGTCACGAACGCGGTCTTGTTGAACCTGTTTGACGATACCGCTTTTCAGCAGCTGATCGCGCAGGGAATCGGCCATGAGATTGATCCGTGGTCGTGGGTCAGTAATGCGGTGGCGGAGGCTCGTCGTGCGAATCGTCGGATTGCGATGTGCGCAACGATGACAGCTCGCCGCGCAGGTCGCGCAGCAGACGCTCCAGTACCGCGATGCGCTGCGACTGGTCGGCATCTGCCGCGGCCAGCGCATGGACGGTGTCGTCGATGAAAGTCAGCTTGACCTCCAGCTCGTCCAGGCGCTGCTCGAGCGGGCTGCTCATCGTCCTAGGCGCAGGCTGCGCCCGCGCCCGATGCCGTAGTACGCGATGCCCGCCTCCTCCACCGTCGATGGCTCATACAGATTGCGGCCGTCGAAGATGGCAGGTTCGCCGAGCAGGTTCCGGATCCGTGAAAAATCCGGGCTGCGGAACGCTTTCCACTCGGTGACCACCGCCAGCACATCGGCCCCCTGCAGCGCATCGTAAGCGTGTTCGCACAGCACCAGGTCGTCGCGCTCGCCATACAGGCGCAGGGTTTCCTTGCGGGCCTCGGGATCGAACGCGCGCACTTTCGCACCCGCAGCCCACAGCGCTTCGATCAGTCGGCGGCTGGGCGCCTCCCGCATGTCGTCGGTGTTCGGCTTGAACGCCAGACCCCACAGCGCAATCGTCCTGCCGGCAAGCTTGCCGTTGAAGTAGCGCGTCATCAGTTCAAACAATTTGCCCTTCTGCTGCAGATTTACTGCCTCGACCGCGCTGAGCAGCTGCGCGTCATAGCCATGGCTGCGCGCGGTGCGCTCCAGCGCCTGCACGTCTTTCGGAAAACAGGAGCCGCCATAGCCGGCGCCCGGATAGATGAAGTGGTAGCCGATCCGCGGATCCGAACCGATGCCCTGGCGCACCAATTCCATGTCGGCGCCCACCCGCTCGGCGATATTGGAGATCTCGTTCATGAAACTGATCTTGGTCGCCAACATCGCGTTCGCGGCATATTTCGTCAGCTCGGCCGAGCGCTCGTCCATCACTACCATGCGGTCGTGGTTGCGATTGAACGGTGCATAAAGTTTGCGCAAGGCTGCCACCGCGCGTTCGCTGGAAGCGCCCACGATGATGCGGTCCGGGCGCAGGCAGTCCTCGACCGCTGCGCCCTCCTTCAGGAATTCGGGGTTCGACACCACGTCGAACTCGACCGACGCGTTCCGCTCGGCCAGTGCAGCGGCGACGGTGTCGCGCACGCGGTCCGCGGTCCCCACCGGTACGGTCGACTTGTTCACCACGACCGCGTAGCGCTGCAGATGCTGGCCAATGGTGCTGGCCACCGCTTTCACGTATTGCAGATCCGCACTGCCATCCTCGTCCGGCGGCGTGCCGACCGCGATGAAGATGACGTCGCCGTGCTTGATCGCCGCCGCCGCCGCGGTCGTGAAGTCGAGCTGACCGCTGGCATGATTTCGCCTGACGATCGGTTCCAGTCCGGGTTCGTAAATGGGAATTTCGCCGCGCTTCAGGCGCTCGACCTTGGCTGCATCGATGTCGACGCACACCACCTGATTGCCCATCTCCGCCAGACATGCACCGGTGACCAATCCGACATAGCCCGTACCGAATATCGTGACTTTGATCATTGTCGCAATGAGTCCTGGAGCATGATCCGGCCATTGTAGCCGCGTACCGGACAGAGCCTGCAGCGACCCCACAAACGCAAAGGGCGCGAATCGCTTCGCGCCCTTTGTCCACCCAACGCGTGGGAGAAGAACTAGGGATCAGCCGCCCGGACCACCCGGAGCGCCACCCGGAGCCGAAGCGCCTGCCGGCGTCGGACCCGTCTTGACCAAGGTCACGTCGAAGATCAGCGTGGCATTCGGCGGCATCGGCGGCTGCGGCTCGGCACCGTAGGCCAGCGTCGACGGGATGTAGAGCTTGTAATGGCCACCCACCTGCATCAGCTGCAGGCCCTCACGGAAGCCGGGGATCACGCCGGCGAGCGGAATCTTGGCGGCGCCCGGCGGGTTGTGCTTGGCCGAGGCATCGAACACCTGACCATCGACGAACGTACCGGTGTAGTTGATCTCGACGGTGTCGTTCGGACCCGGACGCGAGCCAGTACCCTGGCTGATCACCTGATACTGCAGCCCCGAAGCGGTGGTCTTGACGCCCGCAGCCGACTTGTTCTTGGCCAGGAACGCGGCACCCTCGGCGCTGTTCTTTGCACCAAGCTTCTCCATCTCGGCCTTGTACTTGGTCTGGATCTTGGCCATGAAGGCGTCATGCACCTGCTTGGCTTCGGCATCGCTCATGCTCGGCTTCTGGCCCGACAGCGCAGACCTCACGGCATTCGCCACGGCATTGGCGTCCAGCTCGTCGCGCATGATCGGCGGAACCTGGGAAGCAATTTCCCAACCCACCACATAGCTGGCCTTGGCCTTGTCAACCGTGCCGGTGGCGCCGGTCTTGGCAGCCTGGGCGTACACGCTCGCAGTCATGCCCAGCGCAACGGCCATAGCGGCCGCTGTCAGCGTGGGACGCAGAAATTGCTTCATTCGAAACTTCCTCATGTTTGGATGTGTCGGCGGTGCCAACCGGACCCCCCCGATGGGGGCAGGCCTCGCATTGTGCGGTGCTTGACCGGTCTTGGCAACGTTGTATCGGTCCGACCGTCAGTCGGCATAAAGGTTCATTCATGCCTTCACAAGCCCCGGTCAGCCAGGGCCCGCGGCGGGCGGAGCCGGCTTTTCCAGCGTTTCCTTCAGCGCCGCCTGCAGCCGTGCGTGCATCTTCACCAGGCTGCGCCAGAGCACCACCGCCAGCACAACACCGAGCAAGGCCAGCGACAGCCCGATCCCCCGTGGCGGCAGGATCGTCGAACCCAATACGCTGACCAGCAAGGCGAGCCCCAGCAGCGTTGCCAGCGGTATGACCCGGGCCAGCACGTTGCGGATCGCCTGCGTATACGAACCCGCAAGTCGCTCACGTATGCCGATCTCGGCCAGCAGCATTCCCAGTGCCTCGGCCTTGCGGTACACCGCGATCAACATCGGCAGCGAGAGAAACAGCGCGCACGCCCAGATCAGCGTATGCCGCAAGTCGCGCCCGATACCGAACATCGAGAACAGGCTCCAGTTGTGCGCATTGACATAGGCACCGATCATGAACAGGGTGATCACCAGCAGCACATTGATCGCGATATGCCACACCAGCCGGCGAAAGATCGCGGCGAGCGCGGCGTTCTCGTTGACCGGCTTGAGGTTTTCCAGCCAGCCGCTGTAACTCGTCGCCAGCAGCCGCAACGGGCGTGGCGTGATCCGGTGCAGACCGCTGGCGATGCCGTCGGCGGAGCGCGTGAGATACGGCGATGCCGCCATGCACACCACCGACACGGCCACCGCGATCGGGTAGATGAAGTTGCTGATCACACCCAGCGACAGGCCGAGCGTGGCGATGACAAACGAGAACTCGCCGATCTGTGCCATGCCCAGTCCGGAACGCAATGACGTTCGCGCATCGTGCCCCACGATGAAAATGCCCAGACTGCACGCGATGGTCTTGCCGATGATCACGGCACCGGCAATCAGCAACGCGGGCAATGCATATTGCAGCAGCATCGCCGGATCGATCTTCAGGCCGATCGCCACGAAGAACAACGCCGCGAACATGTCCCGCAATGGCTCGATCAAATGCAGCACGCGACCCACGCTGCGCGATTCGGCCACCACCGCTCCGGCGAGGAAAGCGCCGAGGGCCACACTGAAACCCATCCATACCGCCAGCAGACTGGCACCGAAACAGATCCCGAGCACGGCCACCAGCAGCGTTTCGTCACGGCGGAAAGCGGCAACGTAATCCACCAACCTCGGCAGCAGCAGCAGACCGAGAATCATACCGACCACCACGAACAGGCCGAGATGGCCGATCAGGGTGAAGGCGGTCTCGGCTTTGACCGAACCACCGATGGCCACCGCCGTCAGCAAGGTCAGCATGACGATAGCCAGCAAGTCCTCGGCCACCAGCAGGCCCACCACCAGCTGGGCGAACGGCTTGTGCTGCTGACCGCCCTCAGCCAGCGTGCGCGTCGCCACCATGGTCGAGGACAGCGCGATGATCGCGCCCAGGAACAGCGCATCCATGCCCTTCCAGCCGAACAGTCCGCCGATGCCGAAACCCACCCACAGCATCAGTCCTACCTCGACCACGGCGACCACCAGAACGCCGATACCGACGGCACGCAACTTGCGCACGCTGAACTCGAGTCCCAACGTGAACATCAGCAGGACCACACCGAGGTTGGAGATATCATCGATCGCGCGCGGATCGTCCACCAGCATGCCGGGCGTGTGCGGACCGATCAGCACGCCGGCCAGGATGTAGCCAAGCAGCACCGGCTGGCGCAGGCGTTGAAAAAGGATCGTGGTGGCGCCGGCCACGATCATGACCATGGCCAGGTCGCGGATGAATCCGATTTCGTGCATGCACCTTTCTTCGATGGCCGGGTCAGGGCAGCTTAAACGAAGCGATCGGCAATCCGCGGCAGCGCTCGATTGCGGTCCAGTGAAAGTCTTCGGCGGATGCGAAATTCAAGCCCCGACATTTCGAAAAAAAGCTTGACGGACATGGGATGCGGACCTATTCTTCCGGGCTTCCAGCGGCGGGGCCATAGCTCAGCTGGGAGAGCGCCTGCATGGCATGCA
>JBDTZX010000473.1:0-2205 GCA_040004895.1 Rhodanobacter sp.
TCCCTGCCCGCCGTGAATCCCATGAATTATCGCCACGCCTATCACGCCGGCAACTTTGCCGATGTCCTCAAGCACGTCGTGCTGTTCGCGCTGGTCGAGGCGCTGAAAGCCAAGCCGACCCCGTTCTGCGTGATAGAGACTCACGCCGGCAGCGGCTGCTATGCGCTGGACGGCCGCGAAGCCGGCAAGACCGGCGAATTCAGGGACGGCATTTCGCGGTTGCTGTTTCCCGACCTGCATGCGGCCACCACACAGACCGGCAACGTTCCGCCGCTGCTGCGCCGCTGGCTGGACAGTGTCCTGACCCTGCCCGGCAACGAGGACGGCCTGAAGCTCTACCCCGGTTCGCCGCTGCAGATCGCCCGTGCGATGCGTGCGCAAGACAGCGCACAACTGTGTGAACTGCATCCGGAGGAAGCGAGCCGCCTGCAGGAACTGTTCCATCGTGATCCGCGCATCCATGCGCATCAGCGCGATGGCTACGAAGCGCTGAAGGCACTGCTGCCGCCGAAGGAAAAACGCGGCCTGGTGCTGATCGATCCGCCATATGAAGCGCAGGAGGCCGAATACCGGCTGATCGAACAAGCGCTGAAATCGGCGTTGCAACGCTGGCCCACCGGCATGTTCGCGGTGTGGTATCCGATCAAGCAGCGCAGTCAGGTGCAGCCGTTCCTGCGCGGACTGTCGCGCATCGGCGCCAGGCGGGTGTTGCGCGCGGAATTGCTGATCCACCCCGACGATTCGCCACTGCGCCTCAACGGCTCCGGCATGGCGATTCTCAATGCCCCGTGGAAACTCGATGAGATTCTGCGCGATGCGATGCGCGCGATGGCGCGACTGCTGTCGAAGGATCGTCCGGCCGAATGGAAGCTCGACTGGCTGCTGCAGGAAGGCGACGAACCCGCCGCCACCGGACCGCTGCCGGCATCGCGGCTGGCGGCGGTGCGTCTGCTGCCGCAAGGTCGCCCTGCGCGCAAGCGCTGATTCGCAGACAGGATCGGTACACGCTGCGGCGACGTCGGTTGCTGTAGCGTAGAACCCTGATTGTCGCCGCGGCATCTTCCTGCCAACCCCTGGAGTTCGATCATGCGTATCGCCATCCGCTCGCTGCGCCCACTGTCCGCTCCCCTGCTTGCGCTTGCGCTGGTCGCCTGCGCACCGGCACCGATCTACAAGACGTCACCCACGGCCGTTGCGGCAGTACCGGCACAGGTGGCGCAATCACCCGAACGCTATGCCGGCAACGATGTGGTCTGGGGCGGCCGCATCGTGCAGGTACAGAACTTCGCTGATCACAGCGAAGTGGAACTGCTTGCCTATCCGCTGGATTCATCACAACGGCCCAAAGCCAACGACAGCGGCAACGGTCGCTTCGTCGCAGTGCTGTCGGGCTATGCCGAACCGCTGGATTACCCGGCCGGCGCGCTGATGACGGTCAGCGGCAGGCTCAAGGGCAGCCGCGCCGGCAAGATCGGCGAAGCCGACTACGTGTTCCCGCTGGTCAGCGTGGGCCAATCGCATGTCTGGACAGCCGACGAAATGAACAAGGGTCGCAACAATTTCCACTTCGGCGTGGGCGTCGGCGTCGGCATCCGCTGATCCATCCCGCACGTTTCCACTCCGCCGTTAGACTGCGGCTTTTTCGACGGCAGGGAAACAGCGCATGTCCGGTCACGCCAATTCACTGAAGGCGATCTTTCTCGCCCTCGGTGCCAACTTCGCGATCTTCGTGGCCAAGTTGTTCGCCGCCTTCGTCACTGGGTCTGGTGCGATGGCGGCCGAGGCGGTGCATTCGCTGGCCGATTGCGGCAACCAGGGTCTGCTGCTGCTTGGCATACGGCAGGCAAAGCGACCCGCATCCGACGAATACCCGCTGGGCTGGGGTCGCGCCTTGTACTTCTGGTCGTTCCTGGTGGCGATCCTGCTGTTCAGCGTGGGCGGCATGTTCTCGGTCTACGAAGGCGTGCACAAGCTGAGTCATCCGGAGCCGCTGAAGTGGCCGTGGCTGGCGCTGGGCGTGCTGGTGTTCGGCATCGTCGCCGAGAGCTTCTCGATGCGCGGCTGCATGCAGGAAGTGAACAAGGCGCGCGGCACGCAGAACTTGTGGACCTGGTTTCGCGAAACCCGCTCCAGCGAACTGCTGGTGATCTTTGGCGAGGATCTTGCGGCACTGGCCGGACTTTGCCTGGCGGCCATCGCGATCGG
>JBDTZX010000336.1:0-7301 GCA_040004895.1 Rhodanobacter sp.
GGATGGCGCATCCAGAATTCCCACACGTCAGCGTAGGTCACCGGCACTTCGACCGCATCGCGCACCTGGCGCAGGTAGCCAGCCAAAACCGATGGCGTCAGGTCGCCGCGCAACAGCACTTCGTTGCCCACGATCACACCGCGCAGCACGTGCGGATACTTGCGCGCAGTGGCAATGCCTAGTGTCACCTGCTGCCGGTTGGCCAGTGCATCGCTGCCGAGCCAGATTCCCAGCAGCACCTTCATGCCATAGCGATTGGCGATTTCCGGCACCGCACTCAGACCCTGTCCCTGCGAATACGTGCGCACGCAATCGAAGCGCTGCGACAGTGCGCGCAGGTCGGCATCGATGCGTTGCGGGCTGACGAAGGCGCTCGGATCGAGCGGCGTCTCGCCGGCCATGCGGAATGGCGCGTACGACACACACGCGATCCGCGCCGACGGCGCATCCGGCAGCGCCACCGGGCGACCGATTGCCCACCACCAGTACGCCGCCGCCAGCGCCAGCGATGCCAGCACAAACCAGATGACGGTCTGCTGACGACTGCTGCGCGGGGGTGCTGACGTCATGCCGATCCGTGAAAGTGCGGGCCAAGTCCATCAGCTTAACAGGCACGTTGCCGGGGCCGGTCGGCACGTGCAGCCGGTCGCTTGGCAGGCATGAACTACACTGCCCGCGGATCGGGCGAAGGAGCTGGCATGGTTTACCGTTTTCACCGGCGACGCATCGTATTGAGTGGCTGTCTGGCGATCGTGCTCGGCTGGCTGACTGCGTCCAGCGCACTGGCAGGCGAGCCTGACGATGCACAGCGCAATGCGTTCAAGCAGGCCTACGCGGCTGCACAGCAGGGCGGCGACAGCTGGCGCCCGCTGGCCTCCGGCCTGCACGACTATCCGCTGTATCCGTACCTCGAAGCGGCAGCGCTGGAACATGACCTCAAGCAGCTCGGGCGCGCGCCGGTGGAAAGTTACCTGCAACGCTATCCCGAGCTGATTCCTGCGGCGGATCTGCGTCGGGACTTTCTGCTGGAGCTGGCGCGTCGCCAGGACTGGAACAATTTTCTGTCGCTGTACCAGCCGGGTCTGGGTGATGCGCTTGCCTGCGATGCACTGCAGGCGCGACTGCTGCACGGCGACAAGCTGGATTTCGACCGCGACCTCGCGGCGTTGTGGGCGAAGCCGGTATTGCCCGATGCCTGCGACGCGGTACTGGATGCCGCGCATGATCAAGGGCTGCTGAGCAATAGCCGGTTGTGGATACGTATCGATCGCGCCGCCGATGCGGGCAAGCCGGACAGCATCGCCGGCATGGCCAGTTGGCTGGCCGCGAACGACAACGCCACCGCGCAGCGACTGGCGCAGGCATTGCGCGATCCCGCCGCGGCGGTCACCGCCGCGGCGAACTGGCCCGATACGCCGCGAAACACCCAGGCCGTCACGCTGGCGATCAGCCGGCTGGCGCGACGCCAGTCCGGCAGCGCCGATACGGCGTGGCAGAAACTGCAGACGCGTTTCCGTTTCAGCGAACAACAGCGCGACCGGATCCTGCACGCGCTGGCGCTTTTCCACGCCACCGATTTCGACGATGACGCACTGGCGCGATTGATCGCGCTGCCTGCTGCCGCGCAATCCGATGCCAGCCGCGAATGGCGCGTGCGGGTCGCGCTGGCCACGCAGGAATGGCCTGCCGTTCTGGCCGCGATCCAGGCGATGCCTGCCGACCAGCAGCGCGACGGCGAATGGCGCTATTTCCGCTCACGCGCACTGGCTGCGCTGGGTCGCAACGACGAGGCGAAACAGCAGCTGTCGGAGCTCGCCGGCGAAGCCACGTTCTTTGGCTTTCTCGCCGCAGATCAACTCGGGCAGCCGTATGCGATCTGTCCGCTGCAACTCGCGCAGGACTCACAGCGCGAACAGGCGCTGTTGGGCAAACCGGGCCTGTTGCGTGCGTTCGAACTGTATGCGGTCGGCCTGCAGAAACCGGCGCGCCGGGAATGGACTCGTGCGCTGGAAGATGCAGACGGGGCGACGCTGCGACTTGCCGCCGATCTCGCCAACCGCCGCGGCTGGTATGACCGTGCGGTGTTCACGCTCAGCAGCGGCGACGCCCTGCGCCTGTACGAGCTGCGCTTTCCGCTGGCCAGTCAGGATGGCGTTGTGCCACAGGCGCTGCAGGCTGGTATCGAACCGGCCTGGGCCTACGGACTGCTGCGTGCCGAAAGCGCATGGATGAGCGATGCGCATTCGGGCGCCGACGCGCGTGGCCTGATGCAGCTGGTACCGGCCACGGCGGCGCTGGTGGCCAGACGCAACGGCCTCGACTGGGGCGGTGCCGACACGCTGTACGACCCGGCCATCAACGTCGCACTCGGCACGCGCTATCTGGCGCAGATGGCCGAACGCTACAACGGCTCGCCGTGGCTGGCCAGCGCCGCATACAACGCCGGCCCGAATCGCGTCGACCAGTGGCTGGCCGCACGCGGCACACTGACGCCCGACTTGTTCATCGCCACCATTCCGTTCAAGGAAACCCGCGAGTACGTGGCGCGGGTGATGGCCTTCAGCGTGATCTACGACTGGCGCCTCAACGGCAAGGCCGTGCCAATGGCGGCACGCATGAATGCGATCGGACGAGCGTACGGGTTGCCCCATGCCGGCAGTCCGCACCGTGCAATCGAATGTCCGGCTGTCGAACCGGCGAAGACATCCACCGCACCGGCACCCGCATCGACTACGCTCGACACTACTCCCTGAACAGCCGGCTAGCCGGAGGACAGACCCGAATGGCCGCACAGCAGCTCGTGATACTCGGCGGCACCGGTTTCGTCGGCAGCCATCTGGTGCCGCGACTGGCCGCCGACGGCCACCACATTGTTCTGCTCAGCCGCAATCGTGAACTGCGGCGGGCGCTGGGCGTGCTGCCGCAGGTACGCGTGCGCAGCGCCAATGTGTATGACGACGAGGTACTGCGCAGCGAGCTGGCAGGTGCGGACGCGGTGATCAACCTGATCGGCATCCTCAATCCCCACGGCCGCCACACCTTCCAGCGCACGCACGTGGAGTTGACCCGGCGGGTGATCGCGGCCTGTCATGCCAGTGATGTCGGTCGACTGCACCAGATGAGCTCACTGAAGGCCGGTCAGGGCCTGTCGCAGTATCTGAAGACACGCGGCGAAGCGGAAACGCTGGTCAAGTCGTCCGGCCTGGACTGGACGATCTACCAGCCCAGCGTGATCTTCGGTGCCGGTGACGGGCTGGTCAGTCGCTTCGCTTCGTTGCTGCGACGGCTGCCGGTGCTGCCACTGGCGCGGGCAAGATCAAGGATGGCTCCGACCTTCGTCGGCGATGTGGCCGAAGCCATCGCGCGCTGCGTCGACAGTGATCAGCTGGGCCACCGACGCAGTCTCGAACTGTACGGCCCCGAAGTGCTGAGCCTGGGCGAGATCGTGCGCGGTATCCGCGATGCCGCCGGCCTGCGCACACCGGTCATCGCCCTGCCCGACACTCTTGGTCGCCTGCAGGCACAGGTCGCCGGGCTGCTTCCGGGCACGCCGTTCTCGCTCGACAATTTCCGTTCGCTGCGCACCGACTCCGTCGGCAAAGTGGACGGCTATGCGGCACTCGGCATCCTGCCGCAACCATTCACGCCATGGCTGCCGCGGCTGCTCGGTGGTTCACCCTCGCAGCGCCGATTGAACGAGGCACGCGCACTGCGTCGCTGAGCAACGAAATCGAGCTGCAGCGGCTGGCATCCTGCGCGGATCGTCCAGCGACTGTCGACATTGCATGGTCCACAGCTTGCGCGCCCCGCGTGGCAGAATCGCCGGATGCATATCTATCTGGTCGGCGGCGCGGTCCGCGACAAACTGCTTGGTCGACCGGTGGTCGATCGCGACCATGTGGTGGTCGGGGCGATGCCGGAGGCGCTGCTTGCGCTGGGGTTCCGGCCGGTGGGCAAGGATTTCCCGGTGTTCCTGCATCCGGTCACCGGCGAGGAACATGCGCTGGCCCGGACCGAGCGCAAGACCGGGCGCGGCTACCACGGCTTCGTGTTTCAGGCCGACGACACGGTGACGCTGGAACAGGATCTCGCACGCCGCGACCTCACCATCAACGCGATCGCCGAAGACGAGCACGGCGTGCTGACCGATCCGCATCGGGGCGTGCACGATATCGAGGCGCGCGTGCTGCGGCATGTCTCGCCGGCGTTCGTCGAGGATCCGGTGCGCGTGCTGCGCGTGGCGCGTTTCGCCGCGCGCTTTGCACCGCTGGGTTTCAGGGTCGCCGACGAAACAATGGCGCTGATGCGGCAGATGGTGCGCGATGGCGAAGTGGATCATCTGGTGTCCGAACGTGTCTGGGCAGAAACACGCAAAGCGCTCGGGGAAGCGCAGCCGTCTGCCTTCATTCGCGTATTGCGCGAATGCGGTGCGCTGGCGGTGCTGTTTCCCGAACTGGACGCGTTGTACGGGGTGCCCCAGCGCGCCGAGTTCCATCCGGAAATCGATACCGGCACTCACCTGGAGATGGTGCTTGACGCCGCTGCGCGCATCGCACCCGGCAACGATCTGGTCGGCTTCTGCGCATTGACGCACGACCTCGGCAAGGCACTGACACCCGATGACGAGTTGCCGCGCCATGTCGGTCACGAGCACCGCGGCGTGGCACCGCTGCGCGCGCTGGCCGAACGGCTGAAGGTGCCCACCGACTATGCCGCGCTGGCCGAACAGGTCTGCCGCGAACATCTGAATGCGCATCGTGCGTTCGAACTGAAGCCCGCCACCGTGCTGAGGCTGCTGACCGCGCTGGACGCGCTGCGTCGACCCGAGCGTCTGGAGGTCTTTCTCGCCGCCTGCGAAGCGGACAAGCGCGGCCGACTGGGACAGGAGAACAGTGACTATCCGCAGGCCGCGTATCTTCGCCAGGCGCGCGCTGCGGCAGCGTCGGTGAACGCAGTTTCTTTCGTCGAGCAGGGGCTTTCCGGACCGGCGATCGGCAAGGCCCTGGAGGCTGCGCGAGTCCACGCGATTTCCGCATTGAAAACTGAACACTCGTAGCACCGGCTCGTTGTATAAAGCCATGCCCGCATAAAACCCCCACGCCTGTGCAAATCGCGGGCATCGATCCTTTCTTTCTGGAGTTGCCCGTGTCGCGCCTATTCACCACGGTCTCGCCGTTGCGTCAGCGTTTTCGTCCTCTGTGGTGGCTTGCCATCAGCTTCCTGGTGATCTCTTTCATCACCCGCGTTGTGCTGCTGGTGATGTCCGGGCGCGAGGTATCCCACGGGCCGGTGAATCTTCTGTATGCATTCGGCGTGGGGCTGGGTTTCGACCTGGTCACCTTCGTCTATCTGGCATGGCCGATGGTGCTGTTCCTGTGGCTGGTTCCGGCGCGACGGGCGATGGTTTACGGCACCGGCCGCTGGCTGATGTATCTGCTCGGCATGGCGTTGCTGTATGCGCTGTGCCTGGGGCTGGTGTACCTGCTGTGGCACGTGCACCTGCACGAGTCGTGGCCGCTGATCGTGCTGTTCCTGTTTTTTCTGCCGATGCCCGCACTGGCATATTCCAGGCGCAGCGGACAATGGGCGATGTACATCCTCGGCCTGGTGCTGCTGTACGGATTGTTTTTCGTGGCGGCATGCGAACTGGTGTTCTGGAACGAATTCAGCGTGCGCTTCAATTTCATCGCGGTGGACTATCTGGTCTATACCACCGAGGTGATCGGCAATATCCGCGAGTCGTATCCGATCCTCAGCTGGGTGACCTTGTTGGTCGTGCTGACGCTGGTGGTGTTCCTGGCCAGCAGGCGCGGCCTGCGTACACGCGATGACGGCAGCCGTTTCTGGCAACGCGGCAAGATCGCGTTGCTGTGGCTGGTGCTGACCGTGGCGTCGATCTATGCGGTCAACGGCAGCATGAAGGACCGTACTGGCAACAGCTACGTCAACGAGCTGGCCGGCAACGGGATCTATCAGTTTTTCGCCGCGTTCCGCAGCAGTCATCTCGACTACGCGAAGTTCTACCGCACGCTGCCGGACGACCAGGCGTACAAGCTGGTGCGCGATTCGTTGCAGGCGCCGGATGCGACCTTCCTCAGCGACGATCCGAAGGACCTCACCCGGGCGATCAGCCATGCCGGTCCGGAGAAACACCTCAACGTCGTGCTGATCAGCGTGGAGAGTCTGTCTGGCGATTACCTGGGCACCTTCGGCAACAAGGAGAACATCACCCCGTACCTCGATTCGCTGGTGAGCCAGAGCGTGTTCTTCGACAACCTCTACGCCAACGGCACCCGAACGGTGCGCGGTCTGGAGGCACTGTCACTATCGGTACCCCCGGCGCCGGGCGATTCACTGATCCGCGAGCACCACAACGAAAATCTGTTTTCGCTGGCCAGCATCTTCAACCACCGCGGTTACCAGTCGGACTTCGTCTACGGCGGCTACGGCTACTTCGACAACATGAATTATTTCTTCAGCCACAACGGCTACCGCACGGTCGATCGCGGCGACATCCCGAAGGATGCGCTGATCCACAGCCAGAACGTGTGGGGCGTGGCCGACGAGGACCTGTACACGCTGGCGCTGAAGCAGATGGACGATGCGCACGCGGGCGGCAAGCCATTCTTCCTGCACATCATGACCACCTCGAACCATCGGCCGTATACCTACCCGGCGAACCGGGTTGCGCAGATCGCGCCGTCGCGTCCGGGCTCGGTCGCCTATACCGACTGGTCGATCAAGGATTTCATCCAGCGCGCGCGCAGCAAACCGTATTTCGACGACACCGTGTTCGTGATCACCGCCGACCATTGCGCGTCGAGCGCGGGCAAGACCAGCCTGCCGATCAACCACTACCACATTCCCTTGTGGATCTATGCGCCGAAGTATTTTGCGCCGCAGCGCGTGCACCAGTTGATGGGTCAGCTGGATATTCCGCCTACCCTGCTCGGCATGCTCAACTTCAGCTATCGCACGCGGTTCTTCGGACAGGACGTGTTCCAGCTTCCGCCCGGCGGCAGCGGGCATGCTTTTCCGGGCACGTACGAGAAGCTTGGCTACCTGCGCAACGACGTGCTGACCGTGCTCGAACCGCAGCGCAAGCTGGAACAGTTCAAGCCTGACTACGACACCGGCGATGCGACGCCGGTCCATCCGCAGGATCAATCGCTGATCGACCACACGGTCGCCTACTACCAGGTCGCCAGCGAGCTGTTCAAGCGAGGCCAGCTGGCGCTGCGCCCGGAGGATGCGACACCGGTGCAGCCGTTGCCCGCGCCTTCTGCCTCGATACCTGCACC
>JBDTZX010000201.1:0-7298 GCA_040004895.1 Rhodanobacter sp.
GCGATTCCATCTCGCGCACGGTCGCCTCGGGCACGCCCAGATCCAGCGCCACCTTGCTCACCTCGGCCGCGTTCATCCAGCCCAGGCGCTTCTTGCTCTTGCGCAGGTTGAAGAACAGCTTGCGCTGCGCCTTGGTGGTGGCGACTTTCACGATGCGCCAGTTCTTGAGAATGAATTCGTGCATCTCGGCGCGGATCCAGTGCACCGCGAAGCTCACCAGGCGCACGCCCTGATCCGGGTCGAAACGCTTGACTGCTTTCATCAGGCCAATGTTGCCCTCCTGGATAAGGTCCGACAGCTGCAAACCGTAGCCGCTGTAGCCGCGCGCCACATGCACCACGAATCGCAGATGCGACATCACCAGCTTCTTCGCCGACGCCAGATTGGCTTCTTCGAGATAGTCGCGCGACAGTGCCTGCTCGTCTTCCGAAGACAGCACGGGAATGCGGTGAACCGCGGAAATATAGGCGTCGAGACTGCCCACCACGCTGGGGAGCGGGAAATTGGCGGTCACCAAAGCTTGAGACATGGGTGGAACCTCCTGCATGAAATGACAGTTTAGCACTCGGGTATTGGGAGTGCTAAACGCCGGGTTAGTTCAGGCCGGGCCGCGCACCTGACTTAATGAACCGAATCGTACAGATATTGGCCGGGTTTGTCCAGCGCTTCCCGTCCCGGCCGGGGTTCGGCTGATCTTCCAGTCCGACCGGCCAAGTCCACGTGAAAGCGGAAGCCGATGCAAGCCGCGCTTTTCTGAAAATACGTGAATCGCCGCACAGGCCGAATCGACATCGACGGCGTTGGCGCGGCTCCTGCTTAGCTGATCCCCAGGGAAGCCTGAAGGGTCGCTGGAGTTCATGTCCGCAACCGGCCGGGTCGTCGAGCGCAGGCCGTGGGCATCAAAAGCTGACCACGCACGTCACTTGGCACCCCAAGGTTGCCAACCGCTTGAGCACAATTCTATGGACACCCGAGACATGCCGTCAGAAAGCCCGTTGTGGTTCGCCCAGATCCGGTCGCAGGTGAAGGCATGCAATCGCTGAAGAGGGTTGTGGTGAACCACTGGTACAAGGTCGTTGCGATATCGAGCGCACCGCCCTTCCTGCTGGCCTTGAGCCTGCCGCTGAACCCGAGCAACCGCGCGATAGCGATGATCGCCGCGGGCATTTTTCTTTTCGGCGTCGGCGAGTGGATCAACCATCCGCCGCGCACCCTGTATGCCTTTGACCACTTCGTTGCGAGTCAGCCGCGGATCGCATCCTTCGGCGGTGTGCTGATGGATCTGCTCGGCCTGTATCTGTTGATATGGGGCATCGTGATGCTGCTGCACTCCTGGTCGTACTGAAACAGCGATCGGTCAGTCACGCTCGAGTGCTGCCTGCAGCGGCAGCGACCAGTCCATCGACGCCACACCACGGGATTCGAGATAGCGGTTTGCAGCGGAAAAATGACCGCAGCCGATGAACCCTCGATGGGCAGACAGCGGCGACGGATGTACCGACGTCAGCACACAGTGCCGGCTGCCATCGATCAGTTGTCCCTTGCGCTGTGCATATGAACCCCACAGCAGAAACACCAGCCCGTGACGCTCGCGGCTGAGCACATCGATGGCGGCATCGGTGAAACCTTCCCAGCCCTTGCCCTGGTGCGAACCGGCATGACTGTCCTCGACGGTCAGCACGCTGTTGAGCAGCAGCACACCACGATCCGCCCACGGTGTGAGGCAGCCATGATCGGGACGCGGGATGCCAAGATCGCGATGGATCTCCTTGAAGATGTTCTCCAGCGAGGGCGGCACGCGAACGCCCGGCGGCACCGAGAAGCACAGGCCGTGCGCCTGGCCGAAGCCGTGATAAGGGTCCTGACCCAGAATCACCACTCGCACTGCCTCGAACGGGGTGTGTCCGAACGCGGCGAAAATTTCCGGGCCCGGCGGATAGATACGCTTGCCAGCCTGCTTTTCACTGCGCAGAAACGCCGACAACGCCTGCATCTCCGGCCGCTGCAGATAGTCGCCCAGGCGCACTTTCCACGACGGTTCGAGCTTGATCTCGCTCATGCGCCGCCGGTGCGGCTGCGCAGATGCTGCGCCACGCGCAGCTGGAACAGCAATTTCGTAATCAGCAATCTTTCCTCGACCGGCTTTTCCACCAGGTCGTTGGCACCGGCGCGGATCAGTGCGGCCTGGTTGGCCGGATTCTCGTCGCCGGTCATCACCAGCACAGGCAATCGCCCCTTGCCGTAGCCGAACTCGCCGCGGATGTGCGCAAGCAGGTCGCCGCCGGTGAGTTCGCCCTTCAGGCTGACATCGGTGAGCACGACATCGGCACCGACCCAGCCCAGTGCACGATCGGTTTCCAGCATCGCCAGTGCGTCTTCCACGCTGACCACGTGGCGCACGGTGAGGCCGATCTTTTCCATCATGCGACGGGTCGCCAGCGCGACCACCCGGCTGTCCTCGACGTACAGCACGGTGCCTTCGGTGGTCGTCTGCGGACTCACGTAGCCGCGGATGAACTGCGCCAGCGCCTGGAAGCCCAGCGACTTGTCGAAATAGTCGGTCACGTGCTCGCCGAGCGAACGCTGATGCAGGCGATCGTCCACGTCGCCGGAAACCACCATGATCGGCACGTAGGTCTGCGGCGCCGATTCGCGCACGAAGCGCGCCAGTTCCAGCCCGTCCATGTCGGGCAGGCGCAGCGCGATGGTGATGAAATCGAACACGCCCTCGCCCAGCGTGCGCTGTGCATCGGAACCACTGCCGCAACCGACCACCTCGACACCGGGCAGCTCGGCCTGCAAGACCCGGGTGATCAACTGGCGCACCACGCGCGAACCGTCGACCACCAGCACGCGCGGTGCCTCGGTGAGCAGACGGTTGCTGATATTTTTACTCATTCCCTGCACATCCACCTGACCGATGGCGATCCGTGCCGACAAACCCGCGATCACATCCCTGCGTCCGCTTCATCTATTGATAGTGCAACGATCACAGCATCCGCGCCTGCGATCCGCGTCACCGCGTCGAACTGTCAAACCGCCTTGCGCAACTGCCACGCACTGACCAGCCGCGCGCCGAGCCAGCCCAGCGCCGCTGCCGCCGCCGGCACCGCCAGCAGCAGCCACAGCGGCAAGCCACCGACTTGCAGCTTGCCATCATAGGTCTGGCTCAACCGTGCCACCGGCGCGGCCAGCGCGAATTCGATGACAACCGCCAGCAACCCCGCAAGCAAACCGCTGAACAATCCGTACCAGATGCCGGCATAAAGATATGGACGGCGCACGAACGAGCCACTCGCGCCGACCAGCAGCAGCACACCGATCTCCTCGCTGCGGCTGGCGATGTCCACGCGCACCGTATTGCCGACCACCAGCAGTGCCGCCAGCGCCAGCAGCGCAGCAAGGATCAGCACCACACGATTGCCGACACCGAGCAACGCATCCAGCCGCTGCCGCCAGGTACCGCTGTCCTGGACCATGTCCACGCTGCGCATCGTGCGCATGTCGACCACCAATGCGTCGACCTGATCGGCACTCACGTCTGCACGCGGCTGGACCTGCAGGACGTAAGGCAGCGGATTCTCGTCGAGCGTTTTCAACGCCCCCGAGAAACCCTGCATCCTGGCAAGCTCATCCATGCCCTGCTGCGGACTCTTGAGATGCACCGATGCCACTTCCGGCCGGTCGCCCAGTTGTGTGGCCAGCAGCTGCGCCTGCTGCGCACCCTGGCCGGGCTGCATGAAAATGCTGATGTCCTGGCTTTGTCCCAGCGCAGCGCCGAGTTTCTGCACATTGCCCAGCAACAGATAGAACGCCAGCGGCAGTGCCAGTGCCAGGCCCATCACGGCGATCGTCAACAAGCTGCCGAGCGGACGCGACGCGAGCCGGCGCAGGCTGTTTGCCGCGCTCCAGCCGTGATGTTCCTGCCAGCTGGCCACGCGGCGACCGTGACTGTGTTCATTCCGCGGCGATGCATCGGCCGGCGGTGTCTGGTGATTTTCCTGCGGCGCGTTCACAGCACCTCCTGTGCCGCGAGATCGGCAACCAGCCGGCCGTGATCGAGCACGATCACGCGCTTCTTCATGCGTTTGATCAGCGGCAGGTCGTGACTGGCAATCAGCACGGTGGTGCCGACCTGCTGGAACTCTGCAAACAGTCCCATGATCTCCATCGCCAGCTGCGGATCGAGATTGCCGGTTGGCTCGTCGGCGATCAGCAGCGTCGGTCGTGCCACGATCGCGCGTGCTATGCCCACTCGCTGCTGTTCACCGGTGGACAGGGTCGCCGGCAGCTGCCGCTCAAACGCAAGCAGGCCGACTTTCTCCAGCGCAGCGCGAACCCGTCGCGAGCGTTCGTTGCGGGCGATGCCACCGATCACCAGCGGCAATTCGACATTTGCGAAAACGGTGCGTTCCATCAGCAGGCGGTGATCCTGGAACACCATGCCGATCTGCCGCCGCCATTTCGGGATGCCGCTGCGGCGGATCTTGCCCAGGCTCTTGCCATCCATGCTGATGCTGCCGTGCGAAGGTCGCTCGATCAGTCCCAGCAGCTTGAGCAGGGTGCTCTTGCCGGCACCGGAATGGCCGGTGACGAAGGCCATCTCGCCGGTGGGCACTTCGAACGACAGCTGCGACAGCGCCTCGTGGCCGCCTTCGTAGCGTTTGCTGACTTGATCGAAATGAATCACCGAGTTTCCCCGCATCCGGTATGCCGTCGTAGCGACTGCAAGGATAAGCGAAGCCCGCGCAGAATGAATCAGATGGTCGCCGGCGCCGCCGCTCGATACTGCGGCGACCCGATGCCTCAGCGTCCGGTGAACAGCCGGGTCAATCGTCGGAACAGGCCCGGCTTCTTCGGATGCGCGTGATCGCCGGTCTTGCCCGACGTGACGGTCACCTGGCGCGACGGCCGGTTGCCGGTGTTTGCAGAATCCGTCCCGTTGCGCTCGCGTGCCGGTCGCCGCTCGCCGTGGGCGGCGCGGTTGCCGTTGGCAGCGGGCGCGGCGTTCGATCCATGGGCTTCGACCACCGCAGCGCCGTCGCCTTCGCGATGGCGGTTGCGACCGCCACGCCGGCGGCGCGACTTGCGTGCGCCTTCGGCTGCGGTATCAGCTGCGGGACTTTCGTCCGCTTTCGCAGCGGGACTTTCGATGTTCACTGCCGCCGCGGCGGTCGCGGACTGCGCCGCAGCCGCATCGGCCATGGCCGCTGCCGGCTTGCGTTCACGTGGCGGCCTCGGGGCGGAACGGCTGCCACTGCGTTCGCCCTCACGGCCGGCCGGACCGCGCGAACGACGCGGCGCCTCGCCCGGACGCGGCGGTACCACGTCGCCGAACGCGGCACTGTCGGCGGCGGCATTCGCGGCGAATTCGGCGTCGATCGCGCGCGGCCGCGGCATGATCAGCAGCTCCGGATCCATTTGCGCCACCGGAATGCTCTGCCCGATGTAGGTCTCGATGTCCGGCAGCGACATCGCATACAGGTCGCAGGCGAAACTGATCGCGTCGCCCTCGGCACCCAGCCGCGCGGTACGGCCGATGCGGTGCACGTAATCCTCGGCATCCTGCGGCAGGTCGTAGTTGAAGACATGGCTAACGGCGGGAATGTGCAGTCCACGCGCGGCCACGTCGGTGGCGACCAGGATGTCCAGCTGGCCGTCCTGGAAACGCTGCAGCAGTTTCTGCCGCTTCAGCTGCGGCACGTCGCCGGAAATCGCACCGACGCGGCAGCCATGACGCTTGACCCGCTCGGTGATGCGCTCGGCGGCGGCCTTGGTGTTCACGAAGATGATGCTGCGGGTCGGCTTGGCGCGGTCGATCAGATTCAGCAGCAGCGGCATCTTCTCTTCCTTGGCCGGGAAGTAGACCAGCTGGCGCACGCGGTCGGCGGTGATGTTGTCGCTTTCCACCACCAGCTTCTCGGCGTTGTGCATGTGCTCGTAAGCCAGCTCGAGCACGCGATGACTGAGCGTGGCGGAGAACAGCAACACCTGGCGCTGCTCGCGCGCCGGCAACCGCCGGAAGATGAAGCGCACATCCTTGATGAAGCCGAGATCGAACATGCGATCGGCTTCGTCGATCACCATCACCTCGACACCGTTGAGTCCGAACACGTTCTGCTTGTGATAGTCGAGCAGACGGCCGGGCGTGGCGATGATGATGTCGCAGCCGTCCTTCAATTGCTGACGCTGCTTGTCGTAATCGACGCCGCCGTAGATCAGCGCCATGCGCAGGCCGGTGTGACGACCGATCGCGCGTGCGTCCTTCTCGATCTGGATCGCCAGCTCGCGGGTCGGCGCAATCACCAGCGCGCGCGGATCGCTGTCCCTGCGCTCGGCGACCGCCGGGTTGTTGAGCAGCCGGTTCATCAGCGCGACCAGGAAGGCGCAGGTCTTGCCCGTACCGGTCTGGGCCTGGCCGGCGACATCGCGACCGGCCAGTGCCAGTGGCAGGGTCATTTCCTGGATCGGCGTGCAGCGGGTGAACCCGCTGTCGTCCAGACCCTGCTGCAGCAGCGGATGCAAATCGAAATTGGCGAAAAAGGTATCGGTGAGTACAGTTTGTGACATAGGAGACTTGGAAACCTTGCCTGACGGCGGCGTGATGCGCTGCGCCCGCTTCAGACGCCGGAAATCGGCGGATGGCGGTGCAGGACGGGTGCGCGATGCGCAGCGAAGCGGTTCGTGTCAGCGTCGGCAGCGTGTCGCCGCAACAAGCGGCGCCGCATTTGCCGGGACTGACGGGCGGTGTGGAAAGCCACCCTTGAATCGTGCCCTGAGTTGGGTTGGAATGAAGACCTGCCATCCTGGCGCGCCCTTCGATTCCGCCCGACCCGTGCTTCCTGGGCGCCTGAGTGTAGCCGATGACGGCCCGGACCCGTCACTCCTTGTTTTGCGGCACCCGCCACCCCATTGTTCCTTCCTAGCGTTTTGACCCCTTGCGACCCAGCCACGGAGATCCCCGGTGAGCGACCTGATTACCCACGTGAACGACGACGCCTTCGAACAGCAGGTGCTCAAGTCCGAAACCCCGGTGCTGCTGGATTTCTGGGCTGAATGGTGCGGACCGTGCAAAGCCATCGCGCCGATGCTGGACGATCTGGCCAAGCAGTACGAAGGCAAACTGCGCATCGTCAAGGTGAACATCGACCAGAACCAGCAGACGCCCCGCACCTATGGCGTACGCGGCATTCCGACCCTGATGATGTTCAAGAACGGCAAGGTCGAGGCGACCCAGATCGGCGCCGTCAGCAAGGGTCAGCTGACCCAGATGATCGACAAGGCGCTCTGATCCGCCT
>JBDTZX010000259.1:0-2192 GCA_040004895.1 Rhodanobacter sp.
GCGGTGCCCTTGGCGCCGTGGTTGTAGATCTGCCAGTGGCCGCGCGACATGTAGTACTTGCAGGCGTAGATCGGCTCGTGATTGAGCACGCCTACGCGCCAGTCGAAGTCGGTGTAGACGAACTCCTGCGCCAGCAGCAATGCGCTGTGCTGGAACAGTCCGCTGGCTGCCTGCTCCAGCGCCTGCGCGCTCTCCACCTTCACCACGCCGCGTGAAAACGAGCCGTCGGGAATCTTCAGTACCAGTGGAAAGCCGAGTTTTTCGACCACCTCCTTCATGCCCTTGCTGTCGTCGCGATAGAGAATTTCGGTACGCGGCACGGCCAGCTTGCGCGAGACCATCAGGTCGTTGAGGTAGATCTTGTTGGTACAGCGAAGGATCGACGTCGGATCGTCGATCACCACCATGCCTTCCTTTTCCGCGCGATGCGAAAAACGGTAGGTGTGATTGTCACTGGCGGTGGTTTCGCGGATGAACAGGCCGTCGTATTCGGCCAGACGCTGGTAGTCGTTCTTGCCGATCGGATCGACCTCGATGCCGAGCTGCTTGCCGGCGGCGATGAAGGCCTTCAGTGCCTTCCTGTTCGACGGCGGCATCTGCTCGGCTGGGTCGACCAGCATCGCGACATCGTAGCGATACAGCTTGCGCGCGCGCGGCTTGCGCCACAGTTTCTTGGAGAAGCGGTCGAGTTCCTCGGCAAAGGCATCTTCCTGCGCGTCGTCCAGCGTATGCAAGCCGACCGGCTTGATCGAACTGACCTGCCACACACGGTCGCGTTCGAACTCGATGCGCAGCAGCGGGCAGGGGAAGGATTCGAACACCTGCCGCGACAGATCCTGCAGCGCCGGATAGGCTGTCTCGCCGAAGTACACCAGGATGCCGAAGTCGGTGGTATCGCGACCGCCGGCCGGAAGAAAATTCGTGAGCTTGGTGTTGAGGTCCTCGATGTCCACGCCGTACAGCGAACGTCGGCGCAGGTCGTTCACCGTGCGCACCGACGGCATCACCTTGTGTCCCCGCGCCTCCGCCAGCAGCGACACGTAGTAGCCGGTGCCCAGGTATTTGTAACTGCGACAGAGATTGAGCACGTGCGTGCGTTCGTCGTCACCGCCGACCGGTTCACGCAAATAGTCCATCGCGGTCATCACGTCGACGGACGGATAGTACGAACCCCAATCGGAGGCTTTTTCGACAACGATGACCAGACGGGTCATGACACCACTCGAGCGATGGATGAGGGCGCGAATGCCCGCGCGAAAGCGGCGCGGATGCGCAAAGCGCGCAGTTTGGCACACGGCTGACGATGCACAAGCCAATGCGCTGAAGCCCGAATAAACGCAAGCGCTGCACCCTGCCGCGGCAAACGATCGAAAGCCGGCACCTCGACGACATCGGCTGCTAGAGTCCGCGCTTGTCATTCGTCACCCCGCTGTCCGCAGCAACTTGCGCAGTCACCCTGATGGAATCCGAATCCAAGCATGCATCACGCTCATGCCACCGCCAGCGTCCGCGTCCGTCGCGCTGAAATTTCCGACCTCGATGATCTGGTGGTGCTGGAGGACCGCACGTTCGACAACGACCGCATGAGTCGTGATCAATATCGACGCCATCTCGACAGCGACTCGGCGCTGGTGCTGGTGGCCAGCGCCAATCACCGGAATTTCCTCGGCACCGCGGTGCTGTTCTTTCGCAGGGGCAGCGGCGTGGTTCGGCTGTATTCGCTGGCCAGTCAGCCCGAGGCGCGCGGCAAGGGTATCGGCACCGCACTGATCGAAGCCTCCGAAGCGGTCGGACGACACCGCCATTGCCGGGCCCTGCGGCTGGAGGTACGTACCGACAACCTGCTGGCAATCAGACTCTACGAACGCATGGGTTACCGCCGCATCGGCAGCTATGCGCGTTACTACCAGGATGGTGCGGATGCATGGCGCTACGAAAAGGCCCTGAGCTAGTTACATGATGACGCGGGGAACTCCACCGGTTGCTGATGCGCCGCGGCTGCGCGATCTGCACACGTTCGAACGTGTGCGCAAGCTGGAGCGTTGCGCCATGTGCGATTCATCCGATCTCGTCGAGGCATTTCGATCAACCGCCCAGCGGCTGTCCGATCCGCCGCTGCGTCGCCTCGTCAGGCCGAGCCACCAGTGCGCCGGTACGCATCAGGCTGATGCTGTAGTGACCCTGGTCGACCA